>NZ_SCKY01000020.1:0-75797 GCF_004100315.1 Hydrotalea sp. AMD
CGATGTCGGTTCGTCACATCCTGGGGCTGGAGAAGGTCCCAAGGGTTCGGCTGTTCGCCGATTAAAGTGGCACGTGAACTGGGTTCAGAACGTCGCAAGACAGTTCGGTCCCTATCTGTGGTGGGCGTTAGTAAATTGAGTGGACGTGACCTTAGTACGAGAGGACCGGGTTGCATGTACCGCTGGTGTATCAGTTGTGCCGCCAGGTGCAATGCTGAGTAGCTATGTACAGTCAGGATAAACGCTGAAAGCATCTAAGCGTGAAACCTTCCACAAGATGAGTTTACTTTTAAGGGTCGTCAGAGACGATGACGTTGATAGGCTACAGATGTACAGCTGGTAACAGCAAAGTCGAGTAGTACTAATTACCCGTAAGCTTTATTTTTTTTATTTACACAAAACACTTCCCAATATGTTAACTTATTGAAGAGTTTATGGTGGTTATACCGAGGGTGTTCACCTCTTCCCATTCCGAACAGAGAAGTTAAGTCCCTCATGGCCAATGGTACTTGGGCCTTGTCCCTGGGAGAGTAGGTAGCTGCCGTATTTATCCTAAAGAGGCTGTATCAAAAGCGATTTTGATGCAGCCTTTTAATTTTTGGGTATTGGGTTCAGGATTTTTTATTTTCTATGATTTTGGAGGGAGATTTATTTAAGACAGGCTTTTTATGCTGCCATTTTAAAAGTATTTTCTTTGTTTTTGCCCTTTGTGAACTTTTGAAGGTTGTGTGTCATAGCTATCAGGCCTATTTCGATGGATACTTTTTGATTGCCACGCAGTCTGAACCGCCGGAAGCCTTTATTCTGCTTCCAGTTGGCAAATACTGGTTCCACATCTGCACACCGCTTTTTGCGTTTTGTATTCCTTCTTCACTTCGCAGCCGTTGTGCTGCCTGTTGTTTTAACCAGCGAAGAAGTTGTCAATGCTCCTTTTCTTCGCCTGTGCATTTCTCCCAAATTTCAACTTTAGTACAACCTGTTGAAATTAACTCCTGTATGACTTTCTGTTTTCTGTTTCTCTTCTTCAGTAAAATATTTACCTGCTTTTTTATGATTTTTTTGTCCATGTTTTACACTTTTTGGAGTAACCTATTTTAGGAAAAGACAAATTAATTTGTTTCATTTAATAAAACAAGCATCTACTCTTTTTCCCCATTATATCCATTGTAAATTAGCTTTGTTTTTTGGGGAAATATAATTCAGGTCATTTTTTTGTAAAAAATCTGCAATTATGGAAGGATGAAACTTTACTACTTCCCCAACAACGATTATAGAAGGATTTGTAAGTCCTGCATATTGTGATTTTAAGTAAATATCCTTTACTTTTCCAATAATAATTTTTTCGCTTTCAGTAGTGCCATCTTGAATAATTGCAACAGGAGTTTCGTTTTTTCCATAACTTGAAAAAATTTGCATGATCTTTTCCAGTTTACTCATTGCCATTAAAATAACGACGGTTGCAGTTGACTGTGCAGCCAATTTTAAATCGGGCGAAATTTTTCCTGCTTTATTTGTACCGGTAGTTACCCAAAAGCTTTCATTAATACCCCGGCTCGTGAGTGGTATCATTTGTGATGCAGGTACAGCAAGTGCACTGGATATGCCTGGAATCACCTCTACCTGAATGCCTGCATTGCGGGCAGCATCAATCTCCTCTTGTGCACGACCAAAAACAAAAGGATCTCCCCCTTTAAGTCTTACTACCTTTCCATGTGAAAATGCATATTCAATAATGAGATGATTAATTTCTTGTTGAGAAAGAGAATGGCATCCATATCGCTTGCCAACAAATTTTTTGACGGTATTTGATTTTGCATATTGCAACAATGTTTCATTTGCAAGCGCATCATATAATATAACGTCTGCAGACTTAAGTGCATTGATTGCTTTTAATGTAATTAGTTCAGGATCTCCAGGCCCCGCTCCAACTAATAATAAATAAGGATTAGGCATAAAAATAACATTGTAAATAAAAATATATAATATTTTTTATCAAAAATAACTAATTATTTAATCATTTTGATTATTTTTATCTACTAAATGATAATTTTTTTGATAAAATAATCAATCTTTGATAATATTCTATCACATAAAATTATAAATAATACGATTGTTGCCATTTTTATAAGTTCCTTTTTAATGACCTAAAATCGTTTAAAATGAAAATAATAATTATTGGCAATGGTATGGTTGGTTATAAATTCTGTGAAAAGTTGCTGAAAAAAGCAAAACAAAATCAATTTGAATTAACAGTATTCGGAGAAGAACCAAGACCTGCTTATGATCGCGTTCATCTAACTGATTATTTTTCCGGCACGTCTGCGGCAGATTTATACTTAGCGCCATCTGACTGGTACAGAGAGAATAATATCCAACTGCACTTAGCTGACCCCATAAAAAACATAGACAGAAAAAACCAAATCGTGTATTCGCATAAGGGTATCAAGAGATCTTACGATTATCTGGTTATTGCTACGGGATCATCGCCCTTTATTCCAGACATTCCCGGTATAGAAAAAAAGGGGGTATTCATGTATCGAACGATAGAAGATCTGGAATTAATGAAGGATTTTGCAAAAAAGGCAAAAAATGGTGCGGTAATTGGCGGGGGACTGCTTGGTCTTGAAGCAGCAAAAGCAATGATTGACCTCGGCATAGCACATACACAGGTAATTGAATTTGCACCCCGACTTATGCCACGACAAATTGATGATATCGGTTCAAAAATTCTTCAATCAAAATTAGAAGCAATTGGTTTGAAAATTCAAACAAATAAAAATACAAAAGAAATTATTGGCGATGATTGTATAAAAGGAATGATCTTCTCAGATAATTCAAAAATTGATGTGGATATGCTGGTAATTTCTGCCGGAATAAAGCCAAGAGATGAACTTGCCAAACAGGCAGGTCTTGAAATTGGTTTACGTGGAGGGATTGTTGTGAATAATAATTTACAAACCAGTGACGCTCGAATCTTTGCTATTGGTGAATGTGCTTTATATAACAATATGATTTACGGTTTAGTTGCACCTGGTTATGAAATGGCAGATGTTGTAGTATCATACCTTACCAATGGTAATAAAATATTTAATGGCTATGACATGAGCACCAAATTAAAATTAATTGGCATTGATGTTGCCAGCTTTGGTGATCCTTTTATTCAATCTACTGATTGTTGTTCGCTTGTATATGAAGATACCCTAAAAGGTATATATAAAAAAATAAATATAACTGCAGATGGTAAATACCTTTTAGGTGGTATATTAATTGGAGAGGCAGAAACATATAACATGTTGTTGCAAACAACAAAAAACAAACTTGTATTGCCTAAAAATCCTCAAGATATACTTTTAGGGCCGGGCAGAAGTGAACCTGGAGCCGGACCAGGTGTTTCAGGCCTTCCAGATGAAGCTTTAATATGCAGTTGCGAAAGTGTTACCAAAAAAGATATATGCCATTCAGTATTGCAGGGATGTGAAACAATAGACGCAATAAAACAATGTACAAAAGCAGGTACCGGCTGTGGAGGATGTATGCCAATGGTAAAAGACTTGATGCTCCATGAAATGAAAACACAAGGCAAGTATATTCGAAATGTTATATGCGAACATTTTAATTATTCGCGTCAGGAATTATATGATTTAATCAAACTAAAAAACCTTAAATCATTCGACGAAGTATTGGATGTTTTGGGTAAGGGTGATGGATGCGAATTATGCAAACCGCCTGTAGCTTCAATATTAGCAAGTTTATGGAATGAAATGATATTAAAAAAAGGAAATGACACTGCGCAGGATTCTAACGACCGTTATCTTGCGAATATTCAAAAAGGCGGTACTTATTCAGTAGTGCCAAGAATTCCGGGTGGAGAAATTACACCAGATAAATTAATTGTGATTGGTGAAATTGCAAAAAAATACAATCTCTATACAAAAATAACGGGTGGGCAGCGAATTGATATGTTTGGTGCCCATTTAAATGACTTACCAGAAATATGGAAGGAACTGATTGAAGCGGGTTTTGAAAGTGGTCATGCATATGGGAAAGCACTTCGAACAGTAAAAAGCTGCGTTGGTTCAACTTGGTGCAGATTTGGCCTGCATGACAGTGTAAGTTTTGCAATTGAAATTGAAGAAAGGTATCGTGGATTACGTTCACCGCATAAACTGAAAGGTGGTGTAAGCGGCTGTATCCGTGAATGTGCTGAAGCACAATCAAAAGATTTTGGCATTATTGCTACAGAAAAAGGCTGGAATCTATTTATTTGTGGCAATGGCGGCTCTAAACCCCAGCATGCATTACTCCTTGCAACTGACATTGATAAAGAAACATGCATAAAATATCTTGACAGGTTTCTTATGTTTTATATAAAAACAGCTGATCCATTAACACGAACTGCAACCTGGCTTAATAAAATGGAAGGTGGAATTGATTATTTACGTAATGTAATAATTAATGATAGTCTTGGTATTAATCAGCAATTAGAGCAAGAAATGAGCGTACTGATCAACAGCTATAAATGCGAATGGAAAGAGGTGGTCGAATCACCTGAATTGCGTAAACGCTTCTCGCATTTCGTGAATGCACCTTCTGAAAAAGATCCTACTGTTCAATTCGAAAATTTGAGAGAGCAGAAAAAAGCAGCAAATTGGAAATATTAAAAACAAATAAATATTAAAATATGAATGTAACAACTACAGAAATTTCACATCCTCAAACAGAGCTGGAGGAAAATAGTGTTATATGGCTACCCGCTTGTCATAAAAATGACGTCCCTTTAAATGGCGGTGTATGTGTTAAATATGAAAATGAACAAATTGCATTGTTCCATTTCAGCAGACGTGGTGAATGGTATGCAACACAAAATCTATGCCCACACAAACACCAAATGGCATTAAGCAGAGGAATAATTGGAACTCAAAACGATGAACCAAAAGTGGCTTGTCCTTTTCATAAAAAAACATTTTCGCTGATTGATGGGCGCAGTATGAACCAAAGCGAAGATTGTAATATTAGAACTTTCCCTGTTAAACTGGAAAACGATTTTGTATACATAGGTTTCATCAATAAACACAAGTAAAATATTATATGAAAGCATTCAAAATATAAAGCCTGGTAGATTGCACCCTGCCCAGGCTCTATGTTTTAAATAAATACGTTCACTTAAAACCAAACGAATTTACATGAAAAAAAAATTAATTGCTGTGGGAATTTTTGGTATAATCTTTATGTTTGATTTCTTACCATTACAAGCCCAATTTTCGCTTTCTGGTCAAATAAGGCCAAGATCTGAGTTCAGAGATGGTCAGGGTGCGCCTTTGTCTAATGGTTTAGCTCCTGCTTTCTTCATTTCGCAACGCACACGACTTATTGCCGGTTTTAAATCTTATCGGTTAAAATTTGGGTTGTCTTTACAGGATGTTAGGCTATGGGGGCAGGATGTATCAACAATTAACCAAACGACCACACAAAACAACAATGGATTAATGCTGCATGAAGCATGGGCTGAAATACTACTTACTGACACTACCCTAAAAAACAAAGCACTAAGCTTAAAGATAGGCAGACAGGAATTAGTGTATGATGACCAACGCCTCATTGGAAATCTCGATTGGCTTCAACAGGCCAGAACACATGACGCTGCTGTTTTGAAATATGAAACATACCAATGGATGATACATTTAGCTGGTGCATTTAATCAAAATACTTCAAATTCTTCAGGTACAATTTACTACAGCACCCCGCCGGGTAATTATGCTGCTAACACCAATGGCGGCAGCATGTATAAAAGTATGGAATTCTTATACATAGGTAAAAAATTGGCAAATGGAAATGTTTCGTTCCTGTTTTTTACAGACCAATTCAATAAGTACACTACAGATAGTAATGCAACAAAAATATTCCAAACTGGTGTATGGGGAAGAGCCACTACCGGCCTCTATTTTAATGACCTCTTTTTAAATAGTGTTGCTGTAACTGCTTCTACCTATTATCAATTTGGTAAAAATGCAACAGGCCAACCATTGAGTTCTTATTTACTCAGTGGTTTTGCAAAATATATTTTTAATAAAAAGATTAACACTGGAATTGGAATTGATTATACATCCGGTGGTAAAAGCGGTAATACAAGCAATACTTTTGATCCTTTGTATGGAACCCCCCATAAATTCTGGGGTCTCATGGATTATTATTATGCAGCAAGTCCATTTGGTAAAGGTGGATTGGTTGATGTTTATTTAAAAACTAAATACACGCCCTCAGAAAAGTTTTGGATTACAGCAGATTTACATTCATTCTCAAGTGCAACGAGTATTGTTAACCCTAATAACCTGAGTAGTAATAAAAAGGGATTGGGCACTGAGCTTGACTTTGTAGGTTCTTATAGTATTACAAAACAAGTTAATATAGAGTCAGGTTATTCTCATTATTTTAGCACGGCTTTACTTACCTCACCTAATGTAAAAAATATAGCAAATGCCAGATCAGGAGCAAACTGGGCTTATCTTATGTTAGATATAAAACCTGAATTCTTTTTCAAATAAAAACCCAACGCTTCCTAATTACTATTATCTATTTTAAGCAACTAAAATATTATTTATTATGCAAGTTTCTCCAAATACAAAACCACTTAATCGATTAAATATATTCAGTATCAGGGGTGTTCAAATGCGCAGTTTTCACATTACCTGGCTAATGTTCTTTGTTTGTTTCTTTGGCTGGTTCGGTCTTGCACCTTTAATGCCAACCATTCGTACTGACCTGCACCTTACAAAATCACAGATTGGCAATCTGGTTATTATTTCTGTCTCTTCTACTATCATTGCCCGATTAATTATAGGAAAATTATGCGATATATGGGGCCCCCGATTAACAGCTGTCTTTTTACTCATATTTGGATCCATACCGGTTTTCCTTGTTGGTTTATCAAAAGATTATACCAGTTTTTTATTATTTAGAGCAGCAATCGGGATAATAGGCGCTTCGTTTGTAATTACCCAATTCCATACTTCCCTTATGTTCGCTGGTAACATCAAAGGTACCGCTAATGCTATAGCGGGAGGATGGGGAAATTTAGGAGGTGGGGTAACAAATATGTTAATGCCTCTGATTTTTGCTGCAATAGTTGCTGCTGGTTTTACAAAACATGAAGCATGGCGATATGCCATGATAATTCCGGGAACCATGATGCTGTTAGTAGCCATACTCTATTACCGATATACTAAAGACACTCCGGAAGGAAATTTTTCTGAACTCAACAAAGCTAAAAATTCGAGAAAAAAAACAGATTGGTCAGTGATTCGAGATTGGCGGATATGGACACTTGCATTGGCTTATGCTATGAGCTTTGGTATGGAAATAACTTTCGACAATGTGGCTTCCCTGCACTTTGTTGATACATTTAAATTATCACAATCTTCTGCCGGTTTTTGGGCAGGTATCTTTGGCTTTATGAATTTGTTTGCCCGTGCGCTGGGAGGAGTTGCGTCTGATAAAATAGGAAAAAAGTTCGGAATGAAAGGGAAAGGGTGGCTTTTAGCCATGATGCTTTTGCTGGAGGGTATAGGCATTATCATTTTTGCGCATGCAGGCACTTTATTTTTTGCAATTATTTCCATGCTTTCATTTGCATTATTCCTAAAAATGGCAAATGGTGCAACCTATGGTATTGTTCCTTTTGTCAATGAAAAAAATGTAGGACTTATTAGTGGTATTGTTGGAGCCGGAGGCAATGTAGGAGGTATGTTATTTGGATTTTTATTTAAATCAACGAATATTTCTTATGTACAGGCTTTTACCTATATCGGATATATGGTAATTACAGTTGCAGTTGTAGTTTTTATAACTCGTTTTTATACGGTGGTAAAGTCTGAATCTATTCATCCAAATACAGAATTAGCTATAGCATAAAATTGTATTATAAACAAGGCAAGTTAAAAAAAACAGAAAGAAATAAGGACAATTCATGCCTGAACAAAAAGACATAAAAACAAATTATAGCTTATTGAATAAGTCAGCAATGAAAACAACATGTTGCTATTGTGGCGTGGGGTGTGGTATTGTAATAAATAATGACCAACATGGAAACATAATTGTTGAAGGCGATAAAGAACATCCGGTGAACAAAGGTATGCTTTGCAGTAAAGGTATGAATCTGCATTATACAGTAATGGATCAGAGTGACAGACTTTTATATCCTGAAATGCGGTATAATAAAAACCAATTACGACAGCGAGTATCGTGGGAGCAGGCCTTAAACAGGGCCGCCGCAGTTTTTACATCAATTATTGAAAAATATGGACCGGACTCAGTTGCTTTTTATGCCTCCGGACAATGCCTCACAGAAGAATATTATGTAATCAATAAATTGATGAAAGGATTTATTGGCAGCAATAATATTGATACCAATTCCAGGTTGTGCATGAGTAGTGCAGTAACCGGGTATAAAATGAGTTTGGGGCAAGACAGTATGCCTATTAGTTATGATGATATTGAAATTGCTGATTGTATTTTTATTGCCGGTGCAAATCCTGCATGGTGTCATCCTATCTTATGGCGAAGAATCGAGGCAGCTCTTGAAACAAATCCTAATTTGAAAATTATTGTTAGTGATCCGAGAAAAACTCAAACTGCAACTAAAGCAAGTTTATACCTGCAATTAAATCCCGGAACAGATGTAGTATTGCATCATGCCATAGGTAGGGCTTTAATTGAACAAGGAGATATCGATATCAATTTTATAGAATGTAGTACGGAGGGTTTTGAACAATACCGAAATAACGTAATGCAAAGAACAATTGCTGAAGCTGCAATTATCTGTGGTCTGGAAGAAAAAGAAATTTATTTGGCAGCTTCATTTATTGGTAATGCAAAAGGATTTATTTCAATGTGGGCGATGGGACTGAACCAAAGCGTTATTGGGGTTAACAAAAACCTAAGTCTAATTAACCTTAATCTTATTACAGGCCATATTGGGAAGCCGGGTTCCGGACCATTTTCGCTAACCGGCCAACCTAATGCAATGGGAGGAAGGGAAGTTGGTGGCATGGCCAATCTGTTACCCGCACACCGGGATTTAGCCAATGCAGCACACAGAATTTATGTACAGAATTTTTGGAAAGGAAAGCAAATATCTCCTAAACCCGGGTACACAGCAACGGAAATGTTCGAAGCATTAAACGATGGCAGACTGAAGGCAATATGGATTGTATCCACCAATCCATTGGTTAGCCTGCCTAATGTTCGATTGGCAGAAGATACACTAAAAAAAGCAAAATTCGTTGTAGTTCAGGAAGCGTCTAATAAACCGGAAACTTTACTATATGCAGATATTGTGCTTCCTGCAGCCACATGGGCTGAAAAAGAAGGAACAATGACCAACTCTGAAAGACGAATTTCTTACTTGAACAAAATTGTAGATGCCCCGGGAGAAGCCTTACCAGATGCTGAAATTATTTGCAGGTTTGCGCAAAAAATGGGTTATAAACAGTTTAACTATAAAACATCATCAGAAATTTTTGATGAGCATTGTGCACTTACTAAAAATACAAAAATTGACATTAGTGGTTTAAGTTATAATATATTAAAAATACAAAATGGGGTACAATGGCCCTACCCCTCTGGTGAAAAAGGGAGTGGTACTAAACGATTGTTTACAAACCATCAGTTTGATACACCTTCTAAAAGGGCAATTATACATACCATTAATGATCATATTGAACTGGAGAAGCCGGATGAAATTTTTCCTTTAATACTTACTACCGGGCGTATCAGAGATCAATGGCATACCATGAGTAAAACAGGAAAAGTAAATAAACTCAAACTTCACATTCCTGAATCATTTTTAGAAATACATCCTGATGATGCATCTCAAAGAAATATCAAAGAAAATGATTTGGTAGAAATTAACAGTAAAAACGGACAAGTGCGGGTGAAAGCAAGAATATCATCAAACATAAAACAAGGAGTCGTTTTTTTACCAATGCATTGGGGAAAAATTTTAAAAAGCGATCTAAACAGGGCAAACAACCTTACTAATAATTTAGTTGACCCAAAATCAAAAGAACCTGATTTTAAATATACTGCCGTTCAGATACAGGGATATAAAAAAGCAAAAGAAAAAATTATTATAATAGGTGCAGGAGCAGGCGCGTTTGGGTTCATAAAGAGTTATCGTGATCGAAATAAAGCAGACGAAATTATTGTTTTTAGCAAAGAAGCCTTTCCTTTTTATAATCGGGTTATGCTGCCAGATTACATTAGTGGTTGGCAAAACTGGCAACACTTAGTAAAAATGACAGATGATGATGAAGATCAATTAAACATTAAATTACACAGAGGTACAAGTATTGAGCAAATTGACAGATTAAATCAAACAGTAACTGATAGCAATGGGGAAATACATCACTATAATAAATTGGTGATAGCAACCGGTAGCCGGGCTGCTAAGCTCCGGGATGTACCTCCATTGAAAGGCATATTCACTATGAGGAACAGAAACGATGCGGATAGTTTTAAAAATCATATTGACCCTGCCAAAGGAAAAGTAATTATAATTGGTGGTGGTATATTAGGAATAGAATTAGCAGCTTCGCTTCGTGAAGTAAACTTGAATGTAACCATTGTTCATCGTAATTCAAGATTAATGGACAAGCAATTAGACCAGCTGGGTAGTCAACTATTGCACGAAGAGTTGTATAGTAAAAATATAGAAATTTATTATAATGATGAAATTGAGCGCTTAATTGGCAATAATTCTGTTGAAGGAATCAAATTAAAAAGTGGTGCAATAATTGATTGCCAGGCAATTATAATTGCTATAGGTACAGTACCGAATATTAAACTTGCAAAAGATTGCGGGTTGAATTGTAAACGAGGCGTGATAGTAAATGAATATTTGCAAACCAGTGATCCAAATATTTTTTCAGTAGGGGAAATTGCAGAGTTTAAAGGATTTTTGTATGGGATTACAGTTGCAGCAGAACAACAGGCTGACATAGCAGCACGATATATTTCAGGCGATATTTCAAAATATTATGAAGGCTCAATATTTATGAATATTTTAAAGATGCGTGGAACAGATTTTGTTTCCATAGGCACTATTGAATCTCCTGACAATAAAGAGTATGAAGAGGTAGTTTTTATAGATAAGGCCAAACGCTATTATAAAAAATGCCTCATTCACAATGACCGATTAATAGGGGCAATCTTAATCGGAGATAAAACTGAGTTCCTTGATTTTAAAGATCTAATCGAGAACAAAACAGAGCTTTCAGAAAAACGTCTGTTATTATTGCGTTCAGGCAATAAAACAGAGCCGCTATTGGGTAAATTGATTTGCAGTTGCGGCAACATCGGTGAAGGTAATATTATTAACAAAATTAAACAGGGATATAATGATTTAAAATCATTATGCGAGTCCAGCGGTGCGGGTATGGGTTGCGGCAGCTGCAGGCCTGAAGTACAGACCATTTTAGAGAAAAAAATGTCAGAATGTATGAATTTAACAGAAGAAAAAAAAATAATGACTGTATAGATTTAATTACAAATCGAAAAGTGATGAAAATAAAAAAACATATTAACTTAAATAAGTTACATTATTTTTTTAAACATACAAAAAAAATAGAATATTTTCAATTTGAAGAAGATTTTGTTGAGGAAAATGTTCGTTGTATTCCAATGATTGTAAGATTTAAAATGGATGAAGTAGGAATAAAATTAAAATTAAAAGAATGGGCAATGATGAGTTTAAACGAAAAGAAAAAACTGGCATCAATCAATATTACAACTAAAAAAGAGAAAAAAAAATATTATAATTATACAAAAATTATTATAAAAAAATACACCGGTTTAGACCCAACAAATTTGCAAATTGAAGATGACCCTGAATGGTCAAATATAGAAAAAATTCCAGAAAAATTTTTAACAAAAGCCAGTGAATTCAACTTACCAATTAATCTTAATCAATGGAAAAATTTGAGCGATTTACAACGTTTTGCCTTACTAAAATTGTGCAGACCAGGACATGAGAATAAAAATTTTATAAAAGCAATAAGAGAATTCAAATTATCCTAAAGAAATTATATGAGACATGCATTTAAATTTAAAATTAATTTCACAGGAGGGATTATCTCGCCGGGATATCTGCATAATATTTTAGAAGCTTTAGAGGTTGCCGGAATTGATAATGTTCGTTTTGGTTTGAGGCAGCAATTACTGATTGATGTATCGCACAAAGAATATGAGAAAGTAGTGGCATCATTAAATTTACATAACATTCAATATGAAAATAAAATAGATTCTTATCCCAACATCCTCAGTTCATATCCTGCTGAAGAAATATTTATCAGAGATTCATGGGTAAAGGAAGGGGTATATAAAGATATTTTTGATCTGTTTGATTACAGACCTGCAATCAAAATAAACATCGCTGATAACAACCAAACGTTTACTCCTTTTTTTACAGGTAATATTAACTGGATTGCCTCAAAAAATATTCATTTTTGGTATTTGTATATTCGATTCCCAAAAACAAATATAATTTATCAATGGAAAGATTTAATATATACCAACGAAATTCCACGTTTATCTAAATTTATTGAAAAAATTATTTTTGAAAATCCTGAACTATATTATGATAACAACCTTGCTTATGGCGACATTATTTACGAACAAGTTCATTCAAGCATCAGTATTATATCAAAACCAGTGGAAGAAAACCTGTTTCTGCCAGAATTTAAACTTCCTTATTATGAAGGATTTAATAATTATGGTACTAAATCCTGGTTAGGACTATATCAGCGCAACGAATTATTTAAAGTTTCGTTCCTAAAAGATATTTGTAAACTATGCCTGGAAACCAAGATAGGACAGTTATATACAACACCATGGAAATCTTTGATTATAAAAAATATTGATGAAAAGCATAGACATTTGTGGAGTTTTATTTTGAACAGGCATCGAATTAATGTTCGACATGCCTCCAATGAATTGAACTGGCAGGTAGAAGATACCAACGAAGAAGGTCTTAGTATCAAACAGCATATCATTAGGCAATTAGATAAAGATGATGTTCGTACCTATGGATTATGCATTGCAGTAAAAACTCAACCAAAGTCAGGTGTGTTTGGCTCTATAATTATTAAAAAACAATATAATGTAATAAGAGATACATTAAAACCTTCAAGCAAGTTTGATATTTTATATAGTTCAGGTTTCAATCCAAACTCAAATGAATTGATTGTATTCAGAAACAATGTAAGTAAAGAACATTTGGCCACTTATCTTATTTCATTATGTAAATATTATTATGAAAATTTCTGTAAAAATGATTTATTAAAAGAAACCGCTATAAAAGAAGAATATTTTGAATCAAATTTATCAATACCAACTATGGTTTACCAGTGCCGGAAATGTTTAACAGTGTACGATGAAGAAATTGGAGAACCAGAAAATAAAATAGCTCCAGGCACTTTATTTAACCAATTAGACAGTGCTTATAAATGTACGGTATGTGATGCAACAAAAGAAAATTTTGTATTAGTGAGTAAGGCTTCATTGGGATTACAAGCCATTTAAATCTGCATGAGCATTCATATTTCGAAAACATATTTTTTTATCAGCAGATACAGGTATTTTATAAACACTTAAATGTTCTAGTATAAATTTCATACTATGTTTTAATAGTTGCCCGGTGTAATACATTTGCATTACGAACTCCAATGCCTTTGCAGTATAAATTCCGCATAAGGGTTCAGCTTCACCCTCAATTGTATAGATATATGCATCAAATGTATTTGTACTGTTTTGTTGATATTGACAATATAGATTTTTGATTAATGAAAACTCCATAAAAGGCATATCGCAGGCAAATACAAAAAAATCATCTGAAGGTCTTTGCAAATGAACGCTTAACAGTCCTAAAAGCGGGCCTTTGACTAATAAAGAATTATTGTCGGTAATAAGCCTTTCAGATGAAAAATATATTTTATATTTTTCTTGCTGCGATTTGTTCACTGAAATAAGTACAGGAATACCAAGTAGCGATAACTTTTCAGAAGCGGCCTGAACCCATGTACGATCATCTATTGAAATCATTCCTTTATCATTCCCCATACGAGTGCTTTGTCCACCACATAAAATAACGCCATTCATTAGTCTAAATTTTGTTATTTATAAATATTAATTATTAATTCATATCTATATGTCCTAAATTTTTTTCCGGATTCACAATATTCCTGATAATTCTTTTAATAATTTTTATTTCAGGAAATCCTCCATATTCTTTTCTGTTAAATACTATATCATCATTAATATAAATGTAATAAGCACCTGGCTGCTCACTGGGTTGCAACGAAACAGCTTTTATATCTTCTGAAAAACTGATTAATATTTCTTGTGCCATATAAGCAGCCCGTAGCAACCAGCCACACTTAGGGCAATATTCAATTGTGATAACTGGCTTCATGTTCTATTTTACTTTTTTATTTTGTTTTATCAAAGTTTCTGTTAACTTATTCAATTGTGCAACTTTTTCAGAAAAATCACCGGTTAAATATTTTCTAATCTGTTGCAGATTATTCAATGTTGTTTCAATATCATCAGGAAGGCTATTGTGTAATATTTCTTTGATTCGCTTTGCCATTGTTGGTGAAACACCGTTTGTAGAGATAGCTATTTTAAGGTTTTGTTTTTGCACCACTGATGAGAGATAGAAATCACAAATATCAGGGGTATCTGCTACGTTGCACAATAACCTTTTCCGCTTCGCTAAATCGCATATACGTTTATTTTCAGATTGATTTTCGGTAGCAATAATCACAATATCCTTATCCTTCAAATCTTTAACCATAAATTTTCGATATATAAGGCTTACTAATGAGTTATTTTCAGTTAACTGTTTAATTTCATTCCTGATTTCAGGAGCAATTAATGTTACTCTTGCGTTTGGTGAATTAGACAGCACCGCTGTAATTTTTTCAAGTCCCACATTGCCACCTCCAACAATCAGTGTATGAAGTTCTTCTAATTTAAGAAATACAGGGAAAAGATGGTTCATCAAATTGTCATTAAAATGATACAAGAGAATCAGAATAAAATTAAGGTCATCTCTAAAAACCTAAGATACGAAGTAATATTTTATTATAAAAAGTTGTCTGTTATAAAAACAGTTACCAAGTCAAAAGCAAGCGGATTAATTAACGAGCAAATACGGTTAGAAAAGTTGAGCAAACAACAAAACCCGTTAGAGCCCCCCTATACGGGCAGCCGTTTCTCTTTTTTAAGTTGCATAGGTTTTTTTTAGTCGTTACCAAGGTAAATTGATACACAAAATTATTGCCGGCCATAAATACCGTTTTATTGGTTTCTAAACGCTATTTTTAAACATTTTTGTTGCTACAAAAAACAGTGTACTATTTGGCCATGCTTATTCAACATAAAACATTTATAATTAGATAGCTATAAAAAAATAATTATTTTTAATTCATAATTATTTATTGGAAAAATCATTCATACTCAATACAATCAAGCCTCTATGTTGCGTACCATAGAGCAAATATTGGGTTTACCGCCCATGAATGTAATAGATGCCACGGCCTTGCCCATATTTGATTGTTTTATAATCGAGAAACATATATATCAATATGCCTATATTCCCAATAATATACCGTTAGATGAACGCAATAAACCCACGTCACAATTAACCGGTTTAGCCAAACAATACATTCGTTTATTTGAAA
Organism: Hydrotalea sp. AMD; assembly: GCF_004100315.1. Taxonomy (NCBI): domain Bacteria; kingdom Pseudomonadati; phylum Bacteroidota; class Chitinophagia; order Chitinophagales; family Chitinophagaceae; genus Hydrotalea; species Hydrotalea sp. AMD. Next base: position 15,738 of record NZ_SCKY01000020.1, read on the forward strand.
AAGTATTTGTAGCTGTTGATGGCGGCAATGATGCCGTAATGAATAAAATTTTATGGTTCGATGCTAAAGGTATGACACCTTATCCGGTAATAAGAGTGCAGAAAATATTTTAGTAACAGTGCCTGTTTTGATTAAGGAATTACAAATGACAATCCGCTTAAATTTTATAAAAGGTAAGTGAATTGATAATAATCAATTGTTTTTCTTATCTAACATCATTTTACAGGCACTAAGCTAAGCGTAACTTTGTGTAATCAATTTAAATTATGGCAAAATTTACTAATATACAGCAAATGATGCAAACTTTTCCTGAGCAGGAAACCTTAATGCCTGTTTTATTTATTGGGCATGGTTCACCCATGAATGGCATTGAAAATAATGTTTTTAGTAACCAATGGGCAGCCATAGCTAAAAACATTCCCATACCTAAAGCAGTTATCGTTATATCGGCGCATTGGCAAACCAGAGGCACACAAATTACGGCAATGGATTTACCGCCTACTATACACGACTTTGGCGGTTTTCCTGAAGCATTGTATCAGGTGCAATATCCAGCACCCGGTCAACCACAGTTGGCAGAAGTTACAAAACATCTTGTAAAAAGTACCGAAATTGGTTTAGACCATGAATGGGGTTTAGATCATGGTGCATGGACGGTGGTGCGGCACATGTATCCGCAGGCCAATATTCCCGTGCTACAGTTAAGTATTGATTACACTAAAGATGCCCGATATCATTTTGAATTAGCGAAAGAATTACAAGCATTACGCAAAAGAGGTGTATTAATGATAGGCAGTGGCAATATGGTACATAACCTGCGTATGGTAAACTGGCAAAAGTTGAATGAGCCTGGTTTTGCCTATGACTGGGCAACAGAAATAAATGAAACTTTTAAAACACTGATTGTACAAAACAATGCACCCGCATTAATTCGTTATGAACAATTGGGAACAGCTGCACAATTAGCCATACCTACACCCGAACATTATATTCCGCTGATGTATACCATGGGTTTGCGCAATAAAAAAGATGAAGCCATGCTATTCAATGATCTGGCTATTGGCGGCTCATTAACCATGACGTCTGTAAAATTGGGGTAATTTCCTCCCTGTATTTTAGTTCCGGTTGATTTTTTTATGATTGAATTTTAAAAAAAAAATTTGGAAACGCATGTTAAATGTTGTATATTTATTAGCGGCAAATCGGTTATTCTTCATTAAAGTTTACTTTGCTTTAAGTTTTTTACATGGAAAATTCCATTAACGTTATCATTACCGGTGCAACAGGCATGGTGGGCGAAGGGGTTTTACACGAATGTTTACAATCTGAACAAGTTGCCAAAGTGCTCATTATTAACCGGCGCACAACCGGAATAAAGCATCCTAAGTTAACTGAAATATTGCATGAAAATTTTATGGATGTAAGTCCATTAATGCCCGCAGTAAGTGGCTATGATGCTTGTTTTTTCTGTTTGGGTGTTTCATCGGTAGGAATGAAAGAAGCCGAATTCAGCCGATTGACGTATGATTTAACCATTGGTTTTGCGCGGTTACTCAGTAGCCAAAATCCCGCAATGACTTTCTGTTATGTTTCCGGTGCAGGTACAGATTCTTCAGAAAAAGGCAGACTGATGTGGGCCAGAGTAAAAGGGAAAACAGAAAACACGTTGATGCAACTACCTTTTAAAGCCGTGTTTTTGTTTCGCCCGGCTATAATTATTCCAACGCCCGGTTTAAAAAACACGTTAAAGCTGTACCATTATTTTGGTTGGCTAATACCGCTATTTAAAGTGCTGATACCCAATAGTATTTGTTCATTAAAAGAAATGGGGGAGGCAATGATTCAGGTGGCTTTAACCGGAAATGAAAAAAAGATATTGGAAGTGAAGGATATAAAACAGTTGCAAGTAGCCTTCAATAAATGTTGTTATTAATTCAATTCATATGAAAACTTTAGTATTTTCTATTTTGATATTTCTTACAATAAATGTTCATTCTCAAAAAAAAGAATTCATTCGCGTTTATATCTTAGAGGGAAAGAAAATAATGCGTGGTAGAGATTATCAAATTACTGACTCGACAATTGAGTTTAAAAAAAAGAATAAAATAATCCATTACGCTCAAATCGGTTTCATTAAAACAAAGCATTCTTTTGGACATAATATTGGGGTTGGTAGTCTCTTAGGGCTTGCATCTTTGGGTTTATTTACCCTGACCCTTCCCTATGATAAAAAAATTAACCTTTTTGATAAAGGTACAACGGTAGGTTTAGTTTCAACTTTAATCGGTGCGCCTTCCGGTGCTCTTATTGGTACAATTTCTAATGTTTTTAAGAAGCCAAAAAAAATTGAGATTGATAGAGATTTTGAAAAATGGGAAAAATTCAAAACTTTATTTCAAAAAATATCAAAATCAGATTAACTAAGGCTACCTGCAACAAAAATATTTGCAAAAGCAGGGATGGACAATGTAATCCCGAAGCTTCGAGATGGAAGCTTCAGCAACAGTTCGGGCCCGACGTTCAATTTTCTGCTTTAGTTGATAATTTCAACTTCAAATTTTGCATAATAGTGTCTTCAATCACTTTTGGAAAATGGGCATATTCTAAAACATGCACTTTTTGCGCAATTTGTTCGGGCGTATCAGTTGGCACAACCGCACAGGTAGCTTGAAAAATAGGAGGACCATCATCATAATTTTCATTCACAAAATGAATTGTGATACCTGTTACCGATTCGCCAGCATTGGCAATAGCCTGGTGTACTTTAATGCCATACATGCCTTTACCGCCATATTTGGGTAATAAGGCAGGGTGAATGTTGATGATATGATGGGGGAAAGCTTCAATTAGAGTAGGGGGCACTTTCCATAAAAAACCGGCCAAAATAATCCAGTTTATACCGTAGATCTGCATTTCAGGAACATAGCCGTCTGTTTTTTGGAATTTTTCTTTTTCAATGATTAAAACAGGAATTTGGTGTTGGTGGGCAATTTGAATAACACCGGCATTGGAATTATTGGTAACAATTAATTGTATGGTAATAAAAGGATGCTGCTGAAAATAGTGTATTAAATTAACCGTATTAGAACCAGTACCGGAAGCAAAAATAGCCAGGCGTTGTTGAGGGTAAGATGGGTTCATTCGGAGTATTTATATTTAAAACGTATCGGTTATGTGTAAAACAAATAGTATGAAATTGGGTACCGGATGGCAAAAATCTGATTAATTTTTCAAATGCAGCCTACCATATTTGGTAAACAAATTTGTTGATTAAAGCTTGTATTAAAAAGAAATAAAAATGGAACAATTCTTTGAAACCCGCGCCATTACTGACTAAAATTTTTTTTTAAACATTGAGTTTTTGTCAGCCCCGTGTCATATTTTTGCACTCGTTCAAGGATATTTTTCCACATTAGACCAACCAGATTGTGAATATGATACCTCATCGCATGATAATCCGAACTGTTGTCGCAGGAATTTTTGTTGTTTTTTCGTTTGCATTCGTCGGTAATTTAAAAGCCCAGGATGGCAAATCATTATTCAGTCAAAATTGTGCATCCTGCCATGCCATTGATAAAAAGTTAGTAGGCCCTGCATTGATGGGTGTAGAAGACAGGTGGCCCAACAAGAAAAATCTATATTCTTGGATTCGGAATAATCAGGCATTCTTAAAAACAGGCGATCCTTATGCCAATAAGTTGTATAATGAATACAACAAAACAGCTATGAACCTGTTTCCGCAATTAACCGATGCTGAAATTGGTGCTATCTTAAAATATATATCCGATTATAAACCGGCTACTCCACAAGCCGCTGGTGGCACTGCCACACAGCCTGCTGCCGATAGCGATAATACCTTATTATTTGGTATTTTAACCCTGATATTGGCTGTTATTGCCTTTACCTTAATGCAGGTAAACAGCAACCTCAAAAAATTAACCGACAATAAAGAAGGTATTGAATCGCCAGAGCCAGTGCCTTTCTGGAAAAACAGAACTTATATTGCTTTTGTAACTATCCTGCTCTTTTTGGTAGGTGGATATTTAACTACCAAAGGGGCTATTGGGTTAGGCCGTAACATTAATTATGAACCCAAGCAACCTATTTTCTATTCACACAAAGTGCATGCAGGCATTAACCAAATTAACTGTTTGTATTGCCATAGTGGAGCATTAGACAGTAAATATTCTAATGTGCCTTCTGTAAATGTTTGTATGAACTGCCACATGGCCATTAATGAATACAAAGGCGAAAAATTATATACTGCCGATGGCGATGAAGTAAACGGTACGGAAGAAATTAAAAAATTATACGAATACGCCAACTTTACACCCGGCCAGCCTTGGGATGCCAGCAAAGCAAAACCCATTGAATGGACCAAAATACACATGTTGCCTGCACACGTTTATTTCAATCACTCACAACATACCCGTGTAGGTAAAGTACAATGTCAAATTTGTCATGGTGAAATCAATAAAATGGATGAAGTAAAACAGGTTTCTGAATTGAGCATGGGCTGGTGTATTAACTGTCACCGCACCACACAGGTTCAGTTTAAAGACAATGGATTTTACAGCATTTATGAAAAATACCATCAGGATTTAAAAGATGGTAAATTAGATAGTACCAAGGGCGTAACTGTAGAAATGATTGGTGGTACCGAATGTCAAAAATGTCACTATTAAAATAAAGTTTCAAAAGTATTGTTGGCTGTATTGATACGAAAGTTTGATATAGTTAAACCGCATCAACGAAAAAATGTAGAGTGCCTGTTTTAGGCAATTTTACACCTAACAAAACAAATTATGGAGCAAAAAAAACACTGGCAAAGTTTTGGAGAGTTGAATAATTCTGAAGGTTATCAGCAATCAGCAAAAGACGAGTTCCGGGAAGATTTACCCGTGTGGGAAGATGATAAAGGTTTGTTTGATGCTACCACTCCCCGTAGAGATTTCTTAAAATATTTGGGTTTTAGTACGGCCGCTGCCATGGTAGCTGCCAGTTGTGAGGTGCCCGTTAAAAAAATTATTCCTTTTGCCAATAAACCGGAAGATGTAATACCCGGAGTAGCCAACTATTATGCTACTACCTATTTACAGGATGGGGAAGCGGTAAGTGTGGTGGCAAAAGTTAGAGATGGTCGTCCTATTAAGTTGGAGGGGAATGAATTAAGCCCCATTACCAAAGGCGGAACTTCTGCCAGGGTACAATCATCTGTACTGGATTTGTATGATACTGCCCGTTTACGTTTCCCAACCATTGATGGTAAAGAAACAACTTTCGAAAATATAGATGGTGCTATTGCCAATGCAATGGGTTCGTTGGGTGGTGCACCCGTGGTTATTTTAACCAGTTCGGTGGTGTCTCCTTCTTCAAAAGAAGTGATTAACCAATTCATTGCCAGGCATCCGGGTTCTCGTCAGGTAACTTACGATGCTATTTCATATAGTGGTATGTTACTGGCCAATGAAGCTACTTATGGCAAAAAAGCCATTCCTTCTTATCGTTTCGATAATGCCAAAGTAATTGTAAGTCTGGGTGCAGATTTTTTGGGTACCTGGTTAAGCTCCATTGAATTTGCAAAACAATACTCAAAAAATAAAAAAATCAATGAAAAGGCACCGGCCATGAGCAAACATTTTCATTTTGAAAGTGTGGCTAGTTTAACCGGTTCTAATGCCGATGAGCGTTACCTGCATCGTCCATCTGAAACAGGTGCCGTTGCGGTAGCTTTACTCAATGCCATCAATGGTCAGGCAGTAAATTTGAGTGACACTGCTTTAAAAGAAGGAATTAAAAACGCAGCAGCAGCGCTGATAGCCAATAAAGGCAATGCCCTTGTGGTAAGCGGCAGTAACGATGTAAACGTACAAATAGTAGTAAACGCCATTAATGAGGCATTACAATCGGGAGGTAAAACCATCGATTGGTCCAGTACCTATAATACCTATCAGGGTGTTGATACCGATTTTGCCCGTTTGGTAGAAGATATGAATGCCGGAAGTGTAGGTGCGTTATTGATTATTGGCCCCAACCCTGCGTATACCTGGTTCGATAGCAGCCGCTTTGTGGCCGGTATGAAGAAAGTAAAATTTGCCGTTTCATTCAGTCCTAAAAATGATGAAACTACTCAATTGTGTAAATATGTAATTCCCAATCACCACTTCTTGGAAAGTTGGGGCGATGCGGAACCCAAAACAGGTTATTATTCTTTATTACAACCTACTATTTATCCATTATTCAAAACCCGCCAATGGCAGGATAGCCTGTTAAAATGGAGTGGCGCAACTACCGATTATTTAGGCTTTTTGAAAACTTACTGGAGTGCTAAAGCCGGTGGTGAAAATGGGTGGAATAAGGCCTTGCAGGATGGTGTACTGAATCCGGTTACAGAACCCGTTATGTTGGGTGCCGCATTTAACAGTGGTGCCGTAAGTGGTGCATTGGCAGCCATTGCTGCGAACAAAAAAGGTGGAAAAGTAGAAGTAGTATTGTACCAAAAAGTGAGCATAGGTGCCGGACAAACCGCCTCTAACCCCTGGTTACAGGAAATGCCCGATCCAATTACCCGTGCTACCTGGGATAATTATGTAATGATGTCTCCGGCCATGGCCAGAACATTGTTAAATATTGATTTGAATATTGCCCGTGAAGCCGATAATTATGAAGTAACCCCTGAAAAACCGGTGGTAAAAGTAACGGCTAACGGAAAAAGCGTAACATTACCCGTTTTAATTATACCGGGAGTGCATCCTGATACCATTGGTATTGCTGTAGGTTACGGCCGTACCAAAGAAATTGGTAAAGCTGCTGAAGGAATCGGACAAAATGTATTTCCATTTACCAACATGAGCGGCACTACTTTAAGTTATGCTGTGATAGATGCTACGGTTGAAAAAACCGGTAATACTTATCCAGTAGCTTTAATGCAAACGCACAATGTGTACGATACCCCACAGGGAAAACGTACCGAAGTGATGAAAGAATTAACTTTAAGTGCATTTAAAAAAGATCCGGAAGAAATTATTAATGACCGCGAAAAAGAATTAGCTCCATTTGGCGGATTAAAAGATTACGAAAAAGAAGGAACCATTTATCCTTATTTCGATAAGCCTGGTATTCACTGGGGCATGAGTGTGGATTTAAATTCTTGTACCGGTTGTGGCGCCTGTGTAATTGCCTGCCATGCAGAAAACAATGTACCGGTGGTAGGCAAGCCGGAGGTATTGCGTTTTCATGATATGCACTGGTTAAGAATTGACCGTTATTACAGTGGCAATCCCGATAATCCGAAAGTGGTATTCCAACCTTTAATGTGCCAACAGTGCGATAATGCGCCTTGCGAAAATGTGTGCCCGGTAGGTGCTACCAACCATAGCAGTGAAGGATTGAACCAAATGGCTTATAACAGATGTATTGGAACCAGGTATTGCGCCAATAACTGTCCTTATAAAGTGCGCCGTTTTAACTGGGCCGATTACACCGGTTCAGACAGTTTCCCCGACAATCAGAAGGGCATTGTGAATGATGTGGTATTGATGATGAATGACGGTTTGTCTCGTATGGTATTGAATCCGGATGTAACCGTTCGTGCCCGTGGTGTAATGGAAAAATGTACTTTCTGCGTACAAAGGTTGCAGGAAGGAAAATTAAAAGCCAAGAAAGAAAGCAGGCCTTTAATTACCGGGGAAGACAATAAATGGGATGTAAAAACTGCTTGTCAACAGGCTTGCCCTACTGATGCTATTGTATTTGGTAATATAAACGATTCACACAGTGCCATTACCATTACCCGTCAGGAGAATAAGTTACGACTCTTCAAATCATTAGAGCAATTGCACGTATTACCGAACGTAAATTATTTGGCGAAAGTGCGCAATGTTGAAGAAGAGGCCACTGAAAAAGCAGAAGGATAAGATGGATTGTTTCAGCAAATTGAAATAAAGTATACTTTGAAAATGTAAACACAGTTCTCAGAAATTAATTTCCGGAACACTAAACAGTAAGAAGAAATGCATTTAAAGTACGAATCACAATTAAGAGAGCCGTTGGTATATGGCAGGAAAACCTACCATGATGTTACGGAAGAAATTATTCGCCCCATTGAGGCAAAGCCGGGTAAGCTTTGGTATGTTGGATTTTATACTGCCGTGGCATTACTGCTGTTTGGGGTATATAGCGTATACCGGGATGTTACATATGGTATTGGCCAATGGAACCTGAATAAAACCGTAGGTTGGGGTTGGGATATTACCAACTTCGTATGGTGGGTAGGTATTGGTCATGCCGGTACATTGATTTCTGCCATCCTATTACTGTTTCGTCAGGGCTGGCGTACGGGTGTAAACCGTGCTGCGGAAGCAATGACCATCTTTGCGGTAATGTGTGCCGGACAGTTCCCCATCTTCCACATGGGTCGTGTATGGTTGGCGTTCTTCATTATGCCTTATCCCAATACAAGAGGTCCGGTTTGGGTAAACTTCAACTCTCCTTTGTTGTGGGACGTATTTGCGATTTCTACTTATTTCACCGTATCTGTTTTATTCTGGTACAGTGGTTTAATACCTGATATGGCAACCGTACGCGACAGGGCTAAAACAAAATTGCGTAAATATTTATATGGCGTTGCTGCCTTTGGCTGGACAGGTTCTACCAAACACTGGCAAAGAATCGAATCTTTATCATTGGTATTGGCCGGCTTGGCTACACCGCTGGTACTTTCAGTACACACCATTGTATCTATGGACTTTGCCACCTCTGTTATTCCAGGCTGGCATACCACCATCTTCCCGCCCTATTTTGTGGCCGGTGCTGTATTCTCGGGTTTTGCCATGACACAATCGCTGCTGCTGGTGGTAAGAAAAGTATATCATTTAGAAGATTATATTACCATTGGCCACATTGAGGCCATGAATAAAATTATTGTATTAACCGGCTCTATTGTAGGGGTGGCCTATTTAACAGAATTGTTCATGGGCTGGTACAGCCAAAGTAAATATGAAGGTTATACCTTCTGGTATAGCAGGGCTAATTTGTTTAGTCCTTATGGTTGGAGTTACTGGGGTATGATGACCTGTAACGTTATGGTGCCACAAATATTTTGGTTGCGTAAAGCAAGAAGAAACCTCTTTATCACCTTCTTCATTTCTGTTCTGGTGAACGTGGGTATGTGGTTTGAGCGTTTTGTAATTATTGTTACTTCTATTTATAGAGACTATTTGCCTTCTTCCTGGTCTGTTTATTACAGCCCAACTATTTGGGAAATTGGTTTCTATCTGGGAACATTTGGCTTGTTCTTTACCTGCTTCTTCTTATTTAGCAAGTATGCACCGGTTATTGCGGTACATGAAATTAAATATGTATTGAAGACCAGCGGAGAAAGCTACAAAAACACAATGGGTGCTATTGAAAAAGAACCGGTGGAAGAATTTGCACATGAATATGCACATTAATTCTAATTCCGGAATTAGCAGATAGCAATTGTGTGAATACAATTATTGAAGACCTAAATTAAACATATGGCAAAAAAGAAATTTGTTGTAGGCTGTTTTGATAATGAGGAAGTGTTATTCCCTGCTGTAAAAAAAGTACGTACAGCCGGTTATAAAATCAGAGATGTGTACACCCCTTTTCCGGTACATGGCTTAGACCATGCCTTGGGTTTAAGAGAAACCAGTTTGCATACTGCCGGTTTTATTTACGGAATTACCGGAACTGCCACAGCTTTGGGTGGTATTAGTTGGATATTAACATACGACTGGCCATTGAATATTGGCGGAAAGCCCCATTTTGCGTTACCGGCATGGATACCCATTACTTTTGAGTTAACGGTATTATTTGCTGCAGTAGGCATGGTATATACTTTCTGTTATTTATGCCAGTTGGCTCCATTTGTAAAAAAGCACCATTTCCATCCCCGGGCAACCGACGACTTATTTGTGATGGTAATTGAGTGCACAGATAAAACCAATATAGATGATTTAAGAGGATTCTTAACTAATAATGGCGCTGTTGAAACAGATGTACAGGTGGCTGAAGAAGGCTGGTGGTGGGGTCGTTATGATAAAGACGACGAAAAAACATTAGAAAAAGAAATTATTGCTGCTTAACTTAATTTGAATTGATTTACAATGAAAAAACTATCTATTTTAATCGTTTTATTCTCTGCAACCGCTGTTTTATTCAGTTGCAGTGATATTAAGCGCAAACCCAGCCGCATTTATATGCCCGATATGTTTTACAGCCGGGCTTATCAAACATATACTGATCATAGTAATTTAACCAAAGAAGGGGTTTTTTACAATGAAAAGCCCGTAGTTGGAACCATTGCCCGCGGCGAAGATATGCCTTTCCCTTTGGCCAAAGATGTGCCGGGCGATACCACCAACTATGCTGCTTCCAAACTGATTAAAAGCCCCATTGATTCTTTAACACCGGCACAGTATGTAGAAACAGAAAGACTTTTCTTGGTGAATTGCGCCATTTGTCACGGACCAAAATTAGATGGAAATGGCCCACTCTATAAAGGTGGTGAAGGCCCATATCCTGCTAAGCCGGCTCAATTGGTAGGCGATGCTAAATATGAAGCTATGCCAGAAGGGCAAATGTTTTATTCCGTTGAATATGGTAAGAACTTAATGGGTAGCTATGCTTCTCAGTTAAGCAGGCAACAACGTTGGCAAATTATTCGTTACATTAAAATGAAGCAGGCCGAAGGCAAAGCAAATACTGCTACGGCAAGTAAATAATTAAATTGGTACTGCATCCATCAAAATAATAAATGTGTTTTACAATGGCAGAACAAACTTTAGATTTTAAAGAGCAATTCGAGGTTCCTTCAAAAATGAAAACATGGTCCTATGCCTTAATAGGAATAGGCCTGCTGGCTTTTATTATCGGATTGTTTACAAAAGGCACCGGAACCAATGAAGAAAAAGCCATATTCATGGGTACCATTATGTACAATACCATTTTCTGGACCATGGTATGTAATGCCGCTATGTTTTTTATTTGTGCTACTACTTTGGCCATGGGCGGTTGGCAAATGACTTTTAGAAGAGTGGCTGAAGCTATTTCAACCCTTGTACCTGTATTTGGTATTATTACTTTAGTGGTATTGTTTTATATTGTATTTACCGGCAACCACGAAATTTATCATTGGTTAGATGCCAAACAAGTAGCTGCTGATGAAATATTAAAAGGAAAATCAGGTTTTTTAAATGTAAAATTCTTCGTAATCTGGTCTATACTCACTGTTGGTTTATGGAGCTTATTGGGTTGGAGAATGCGTAAAATTAGCAGCGAGGCTGATATTGAACCCATGGATTATAATACCGGCAACACTTATGTTTGGAAAAATACGGTAACTGCCGGATTATTTATTGTATGGTTTGCATTAACGGTAGGTTCTACTTTACCCTGGTTGTGGTTAATGAGTATTGATGCACATTGGTACAGTACCATGTATAGCTGGTACGTTTTTGCAAGCACTTTTGTATCGGGTGTAGCATTAATTACATTGTGGGTAATCTATTTAAAAAACAAGGGCTATTTGGAATATACCAATCAGGAGCACTTGCACGATTTGGGTAAATTTATTTTTGCATTTTCTATTTTTTGGACTTATTTATGGTTCTCACAATACATGCTGATTTGGTACTCTAACCAACCGGAAGAAACCGTTTACTTTAAGGGAAGAGTACAAGGTCCCTATAAAGGCATCTTTTTCTTAAACATTATTATCAATTTCATTTGTCCGCTCTTAATTTTGATGAAGCGTTCTGCAAAAAGAAACTATACTTTAATGACTTTTATGGCGGTATTGATTCTTTTTGGACACTGGATAGATTTTTACCAAATTGTAATGCCCGGCATTAGCAAAGACCATGTTTCTTTAGGCTGGTTCGATTTTGGTATCCTGGCTTTGTTTATTGGCTTAATGATTCATTTTGTTGGGAAAGCACTGGCTTCAAAACCATTGATTGCAAAATACAATCCCTTCCTAAAAGAAAGTATTGTACATCATACGTAGAAAGACATTAATAATATTGAAACTGAATTGAAATTTTAATTGTAGTGTTATGACAATCTTTTTAACGATAGCAGTAATTGTGTTGGTGTTCCTGGTAATTTTTCAAATTGCCAAAGCCAGTGAGTATGTGGGCATTTTAAAAGGCGAAAAAGAAACACGCCAACAAGCCAATAAAATCAATGGTTTTTTGATGGTGGGGTTTTTAGTATTGGGGTTAATAGGTTTATACTGGTGTAATGAATTGTTGTTCAAAAAAACATTATTAGAGCATCCCTCTGCCAGTGTGCAGGGCGAAAAAGTAGACTCCATTTTATGGATTACTTTAATTATAACAGGTGTGGTTTTCTTAATTACTCAAATTTTATTATTCTGGTTCTCATTCCGTTACCAGGAAAAAGAAAACAATAAACCTTTCTTTTTTCCGCATAATAATAAATTAGAGTTGTTATGGACAGTGGTACCTGCCATTGTTTTAACCATATTGGTAATTATAGGCTTAAGAGATTGGTTTTATTTTACAGGTGATGCCCCTAAAAATGCAATGGTAGTTGAAATTACCGGCAAACAATTTGGCTGGATTTTTCGCTATCCGGGCGAAGATGGCATTTTAGGTAAAAAATATTACAAAGAAATAGATCCTGCTACCAATTCATTAGGGTTAGTTTGGAAAAATGACAGCACCTTGCATTTGAAAGATGACCCGGCTACCCATGATGATGTTGTGATGGAACAAACGTTATATCTGGTGAAAGGTAAACCGGTTAAGTTTATTATTGGCTCAAGAGATGTGATTCATGATGTAGGATTACCTCAGTTCCGTTTAAAAATGGATGCAGTTCCCGGTATACCCACTACCATGTGGTTAACACCTAAATATACTACGGAAGAAATGCGTAAAATAACTGATAATCCTAATTTTGATTACGAAATTGCCTGTGATCAGTTGTGTGGTAACGGCCATTATTCCATGAAAGGAATTATTAAAGTGGTAAGTCAGGAAGATTTTGATGTTTGGATGGCGAAACAAAAACCGTATTATTACCTTGCTTTCCCAGACAAAGATCCGGATAATAAAAAAACCGACAGCACTGCTAAGCCTACCATGGCTGCCGGGCAACTAATGATTAAAGCAGTGGCTAAAAATTAATGTTTATAGAACCGAATTGTTTGAATTGTTGTTAAAGAAGAACTTTTAAAACTGTAAAGTTATGAGTAACGAAATTGCACTGGGAGCCGGCGCCGGACTTAGCACCGAATTAGCATCCGAGCATCATGAACATCATGAACACCATCAGTCGTTTATTACAAAGTACATTTTTAGTACCGACCATAAAATGATTTCTAAACAGTTCCTGATTACAGGTATTATTTGGGCATTCCTGGGTGGATTAATGAGCGTATTATTCCGATTGCAATTGGGTTATCCTGATTCACATTTTTACTGGTTGCAGGATGTTTTGGGAAAATTTTGGGTAGAAGATGGTCGTATTACCCCACAGGCTTACTATGCTTTGGTTACCATACATGGAACCGTGATGGTTTTCTTTGTATTAACTGCCGGTCTTAGCGGTACTTTTGCCAACTTTTTAATACCACTGCAAATTGGTGCCCGGGATATGGCTTCGCCCTTTATGAATATGTTGTCTTATTGGTTCTTTTTTAGTGCAGGGTTGGTGATGTTATCTTCATTGTTTGTTGAAACGGGGCCGTTTAGTGGCGGTTGGGTGGCCTATGCGCCATTGAGTGCTTTGCGCGATGCATCACCCGGTTCTAAATCTGGTATGGATCTGTGGCTAATTTCAATTATTTTATTTGTGGTATCCTCACTTCTCGGTGGGCTAAATTATATAGCTACGATCTTAAACATGAGAACCAAAGGTATGAGCATGACTAGGTTGCCCTTAACTATCTGGGCATTATTTTTTACTGCTGTTATTGGCGTGCTTTCTTTTCCCGTTTTATTTTCCGGCTTCATATTATTGATTTTCGACAGAAACTTTGGTACCAGCTTTTATTTATCCGATATATTTATTAATGGGGTAGGTGCTTTGCCCAATGAGGGGGGTACCGCCATTTTATACCAGCATTTATTCTGGTTCCTGGGCCATCCTGAAGTATATATTGTATTATTACCTGCAATGGGTATGGCTTCTGAAATTATGTCGGTAAACGCAAGGAAACCCATTTTTGGCTACATGGCAATGATTGGTTCTTTGTTTGCCATATGTATACTTTCATTTTTAGTATGGGCGCACCACATGTTCGTATCCGGATTAAATCCTTTTGTGGGCTCTGTTTTCGTACTCTTAACTTTATTGATTGCGGTACCTTCTGCTATTAAAGTATTTAACTGGTTAACTACTTTGTGGCGTGGTAATATTCGCTTTACGCCTGGTATGTTGTTTACCATAGGTTTTGTTAGTTTGTTTATTTCAGGCGGATTAACCGGTATTTGGCTTGGCGATTCTGCATTAGATATTCACTTACACGATACTTATTTTGTAATTGCACACTTTCACTTAGTAATGGGCGTGGCTTCTATGTTTGGTATGTTTGCAGGTATTTACCACTGGTTCCCTAAAATGTATGGTCGTTACATGAACAATACATTGGCATATATCCATTTCTGGATTACATTGGCCGGTGCTTATCTGATTTTCTGGCCCATGCATTATGAAGGTTTAGCCGGTATGCCTCGTCGTTATTATGATTACAGCAGCTGGGAAAGTTTCAAACAATTTGCAGAATTAAACAGGTTTATCAGCACAGTTGTAATCATCACTTTTGCTACACAACTTTTATTCATCTTTAATTTCTTCTATTCTATTTTCAAAGGAAGAAAAGTAACCACTAAAAATCCATGGGGTGCCAATACATTGGAATGGACAACTCCAATTAATCCCGGACACGGTAACTGGGAAGGAGAAATTCCGGAAGTACACCGTTGGGCTTATGATTATAATAAAGATGGAAGAGAATATATTCCGCAAACAGAGCCTGTTGGTGCGGATGAAACGCAACACTAATTTTAATAATGTAGTGAAGTAATTATCTCGGCTTCACCTAAAATATGTGCAATGCCCTGAGATGTCAGGGCATTGGTTTTTACTAAAATGAACATGACAAAAACCATTGATACTTCTACTTCGGTTTCTTTTGCACTAGTGGCTAAAGTGAAGGATTATTTTCAGTTAATGAAATTTACCCTCAGCTTTACGGTAGTGTTCTCCTGCGTTATTTGTTACCTGATGGCGCCAAAAGTAGTAGCATACAATTGGGGTATGATTGTTTTATTGTTTGTTGCCGGGCTATTAATTACAGGAAGTGCAAATGCTATTAATCAGGCTGTTGAAAAAGATACCGATGCCTTAATGAAGCGTACTTTAAAAAGACCGGTTGCCAGTGGTAGAATGCGTGCAGAAGAAGCTTATATCTTCGCTTTCATCAGTGGGGTAATTGGAGTGGCTATGATGTGGTATTTTTTTAATTTGTCATCTGCATTGTTATCTGCTTTCAGCTTGTTTTTATATGCCTTTATTTATACGCCATTAAAAAAAGTGAATTCCATTGCAGTTTTAATTGGCGGTTTTCCGGGTGCATTGCCCTGTTTAATTGGATGGGTAGCCGGCCAGGATGCTTTTACCGCCGGAGGATGGGTTTTATTTGCCATTCAGTTTTTGTGGCAGTTCCCGCATTTTTGGGCCATTGCCTGGGTAGCACATAACGATTATTCAAAAGCCGGGTTTAAACTGTTGCCCAATGAAAAAGGACCTACAAAATATACAGCGCTTCAAACTATCATGTACAGTGTGCTCATGATTCCGGTGGGTTTATTGCCGGCATATTTAAATATGTCGGGCCAGGTGAGTATGTGGATTTTATTAGCCTGCAACCTGTTCATGGTGTTTCAGTCGGTTCGGTTGTACAGAGAAATGACTGTAAAAGCAGCACGTAGAGTAATGTTTAGTAGTTATATTTATTTACCGATTGTATTATTTGCATTATTAGCCGATAAAATACCCGGCGCATAAAATTTTTTATTGTATACCTAAATTGAATATGTGATGATGGCAGTAACAGAAACTTCTAACCGTAGTAAAAAAATACATCCCCATAAATTTTTAATGTGGATGGGCATTGGCAGCATTTGTATGATGTTTGCCGGATTAACCAGTGCATATATCGTAAAAAGAAATCAGGCCAATTGGGAAGATGTGCAACTGTCGCCTGTTTTCCTCTATTCTACAATGGTGATCGTTAGTAGTAGTATTACCATGTATCTGGCTTTAAAGGCCTTTAAAGCCAGGCAAATGCTGCAATACAAAAACTTAATAACCATTACGGTTATATTGGGGCTGGTATTTGCTTATTTGCAGTATATAGGTTTTAAGGCAATGGCCAATCATGGGGTTTTATTAATAGGCACGGGCAGTAATGCAGCAGCTTCCTTTCTGATAGTAATTATTGGATTGCATGTGCTGCATGTGTTGGGTGGGGTGGTTGCATTACTCATCACCTTCTTCAGGGCATTCAGAACAAAAGTAAAATCTTATAGCCCGGTACCCATTGAAATAGTAAGCACTTACTGGCATTTTGTAGATATACTTTGGATTTATTTGTATATATTTCTGTATGTAGCCAGATAAGTGGTTTAAAAAATATGCAATTTGTGCACGATTTTTAAACATTAGCCAATAAATTTGCGAACGTAATTTAAGAAACCAACATGTCAACAACAACAGCAACTGCAACAACCAAGTGGTGGAGCGGCGGTAAAAGCCCCTTCAACGTAGAGTATGGTAAAATTATGATGTGGTATTTTTTAATGAGTGACACATTTACGTTTGGTGCCTTACTCATTTCTTATGGAACCACCCGTTTTGCAACCCAGGGATGGCCTGACCCCAATCATGTGTTTAATTCTTTTCCCGGCTTAGGTAGTGGTTACCCATTGCTGTTTGTTAGTTTAATGACATTTATTTTGATTCTAAGTTCCGTTACCATGGTATTGGCGGTACAGGCAGGACAAAACATGAATAAAAAAGGTGTTGTCATTAATTTAATATTTACCATTATTGGCGGTTTGGCATTTTTAAGTTGTCAGGCATGGGAGTGGACACACTTATTTCACGAAGGTGCCTGGTGGGGTCGTAATCCATTCTTAAATGCAGATGGAACCCAATCAACTACCAACTTCACCAATTTCTTTTTTACCATTACCGGGTTCCATGGATTCCATGTATTTAGCGGTGTTGTGATTAATGTGATTATGCTTATTATGGCATTAAATAATACATTTGAAAAGAAAGGCCATTATTTAATGATTGAAAAAGCTGGTTTATACTGGCACTTTGTAGATTTGGTTTGGGTATTTGTATTTACCTGTTTTTATCTGGTATAATCAATTGAATTCATTATCAAAAAATAATTATATGGAAGATTTAAGAATATTAGATGATGCTCATGCAGTAGCAGCCCGCAAAGAAGTGTACAGGGTAACTATTATTTTGAGTGTGCTTACCATTATTGAATTAGCATTGGGTTATTCAATGGTAAATATGTCTGAGCAAAGTTTCTCACGGCACTTGATCAAAGGAATAATTTTGATTTTGATGCTGGCAAAAGCTTTTTACATTGTAGCTTATTTCATGCACTTAAAACATGAAATAAGAAATTTAATCATGACCATTGTATTGCCTTTGGGCTTGTTCATTTGGTTTATCATTGCTTTTTTGGCCGATGGTAACTCTTTCAGAGAATTACGCAATAAATATGCACCTTACGATCAGGAGAGCAATATTCCGGTACAACAAAAAGTACATGGTGAACACGAAAAAGGAACCATTGAATTGAAAAAAGCGGTAGAGTAAATTGAAGCGATAGAATAAATAAGATTGTAATATTTTTTTAACATCTATTTTAGCAACCATTGTCTACCAGCAATGGTTGTTTCATTTATACAACATTACCTTTGCACCATGAATAAAAAAGCCGTTTTGGCACTGCTAATAGCTATACTCATTCCGTTGGTTAGCTATTTAATGTTGAAATCTTTCAGCGATAAGTCAGTAGTAATGCCCGGAAAATTATTGTTAGACAGTGTTGCTACCCGAATTGTGAATGGGAAAGAGGTTACTGACAGTTTTTGGCATCACACGGCCAATATTACATTAGTCAATCAGTTGGGCGATACCGTGAGTTTGTACGATAAACCCGGTAAAATAACGGTATTGGATTTCTTTTTTACCAGATGTCCATATCCCTGTCCGGTATTAACCCGTAACATGCGCAAATTACAACAGTCATTTTCTAATTATGAAGAAGGCAGAAAGGTGGTAGACTCTTCGATTGTACAGTTTATTTCTTTTTCAGTAGATCCGGAAAGAGATAGTGTACAGGCATTAAAAGCCTATGCCAATCAATATGGCGTAAATCCGGATAACTGGTGGATGCTAACCGGTCCGAAAAAGAAAATTTATGATTTTGCTTTCGATGAATTAAAGATAGGATTAATTGACGGGCATAATGTAGATACTGCTTTTTTACATACACCCTCTTTTATTTTATTAGATAAAAATTATATTGTTCGTGGTTTATATGATGGAAGAGATACGGTGGCATTGGGTAAACTGGCTAAAGATATTGGGTTATTAATGTTAGAAAAAGACAAATCGCAAAAAAGTGAGGTGTTTGCTTCTATTATTGCATTAAAATGGCTTTGGGTAATTATAGTGTTGATGATCATCATCTTTGTATATGCTTTAACCAAAAAACCCGGTATTCCCAAACAAAACACCTGATTTTTTCGTTTATATCTGAAAATTCAATTTAAAAATGTTAAGTGCAATTATCAAAAAAAATGATAAACAGGCAAAACTGCTGATTGGTGTATTTTCCTTTGTAGTATTTGCTGCAGTAGTATTGCTGAGTAATTTTAAATTAACGGTTAACCTTGGTTTTAATGTTCACTTATTTGCTGCTTTTAATGCCATAGTCAATACCATTATTGCAATATTGCTTATTGCAGCATTGGTAGCAGTAAAAACAAAACATTATTTATTACACAAGAAATTAATGATCACAGCACTTATACTCTCTGTGTTGTTTTTGGTTAGTTATATTGCGCATCATCTGTTGGCCGGCGAAACAAAATTTGAAGGCACCGGTTCTATTAAGGTTATATATCTTTTTATTTTATTTACCCATATTTTTCTGGCTGCCATTATATTGCCCTTCATTTTATTTACCGCTTACCGGGCTTTAACAGCAGAGTTTCTCTTGCATAAAAAACTGGCACGTTATACCTGGCCGCTTTGGTTGTATGTTGCTGTTACGGGCCCTGTTGTGTATCTGTTTATCAGTCCTTATTATCAATAATATCCAAAGCAATGGAGGGATCCCAGAAATGGGTTTTAAAATCAACAATGGTATCATTCTTTACGGCAATGCCCTCCCGTTCTAATAAGATTTGCATTTGTGTAGGTGTTTCAAAATGGGCTTTCCCGCTTAAAGCGCCATTGCGGTTTACTACCCTGTGTGCAGGCACATTTGGTAAATGATGTGCATTGTTTAGTGCCCATCCTACCATTCTTGCACTCATTTTGGTGCCTAAAAAATTAGCAATGGCACCATAACTGGTTACCTGCCCTTTGGGTATTAATGCCACTACTGCATATACCTGCTCAAAAAAAGAGTGGTCTTTTTTACCGCTGGGTAAAATAGTTTTAATGGGAATTGATTTTTGTAATTTAGCCAATGCCTTTTTTGTTTAAGGTTCGGGTGATGCATTTTTTATAGATGCAACTGCCTGTTCAGTTAAAGCCGATCGTTTGGGTTCGGGAACATTTTCATACTGGTAAGGGCAATGTCTGCAGCCATACCCACAGCAATAACCTTTTTCTAAATGGTATTTTTCTGTCAATACCATATAACCTTGCACATCATAATAAAAATCAGTTCCTTCAATTAGCGACATGTTCAAGAATTAATTTTTTTAGTATTGCATCTTTTTCTACATCCAATGGCTTGTTTAACCGGAAAGCCAAATAATGAATGCGGTTACTTTTGGCAATATCTAACAATTCATAATGGGTTTGAATGGTATGTTCCGGTAATAATTGTTGTTCTGCATACAGGTTATCATAATCTTGTAACAATTCCAAGTCAAATAAGTTGATAACAGCTTTGGTGAAATAATACAGATCCGGACTGTCTGTTTTTAAATGTACAATGCCATTGGGTTGTAATACTTGTTGGTATAACCGTAAAAATCGTGGATGGGTTAATCTTTTTTTGGCTTTTGATAAGCGCAGTTGCGGGTCGGGAAATGTTATCCAAATGGCTTCAACTGTATGGGGGGTAAAATATTGGTGTATACCCTCAATTGGCGTTCTTAAAAAAGCAACATTGGGTAAGTTTTCTTCTATGGCTGTTAAAGCACCCCGCCAAATGCGATTGCCCTTTATATCAACACCAATATAATTTTTTTGTGGATACAGCCTTGCTAAACCTATTGTATATTCTCCTTTACCACAGGCTAATTCCAAAACCAATGGGTGTTGATTTTTGAAGAAAACCGTCCACTGTTCCTCCATGTTTTGGGGCAATTCAAAAACATTGGGAAAAGATTTAATTGCCTCGAACCGAATTAATTTTTTATGTGCCATGGTAAACAGCAAAAATAGGGTTACAATATTGAAATTGAATTAAACCTAATAAAAAAATAAAAGTCTGATTAAAACTTATAGGCAGTTAGCCTACATTAACCGGTCGTTTCAATAAACTAAGTGTGCATGCAGCAAAGTTTTACTTCACACCAAAAACAATCTTTTTTATACACTGAAAGCTCATCAATTCATCGGGTGGTTAGCATAGCAAAGCCTTTCGTAGTTTGGTTAACCGGATTAAGTGGTGCAGGTAAAACAACCTTAGGAAACCAATTATTCAATGAATTAAAGGAAGCCAATGCGCCTGTCATTTTATTAGATGGAGATATTATCCGCCAGGGTTTATGTAGCGATTTGGGTTTTACACAGCAGGATCGTGATGAAAACATAAGAAGGGTTGCCGAGGTAAGTAAATTAATGACTGCTGCAGGGTTAATTGTAATTGTTGCTTTTATTTCACCAACAATAATAGAAAGAGATGTTGCCAAACATATTATTGGCAGACAAAATTTTGTTGAGGTGCATGTAAGTGCCTCTATAAAAGCTTGTATAGAAAGAGACCCAAAGGGGCTTTATAAAAAAGCATTGGCCGGCCAAATAAAAAATTTTACAGGGATTGATGCACCTTATGAAATACCCATAGCTCCTGAAATAAGAATAGATACCGAACAGGTATCTGTTGAAACGGCTACTGCTGAAATATTGTACTATCTGAAAACAAATAAATTTATTTAATCATTTTATTGATTCGTGTGGGCAAAAAAATTTCGATTCGCTGGTTGTTATTAATAGTATTTGCAGGCATAATGATTATGTTGTTATTTGGGGCTGCGGTAAGGCACCAGCTTTTAGGAGGTAAAAAATTAGGGAAAGCAGGCGAATGGGCAGTTGCTGTAGCAGCATACCCAAAAATGGTGCGTGATGCGCTGGGAGAGGTATTGGGATTCAATCAGCAAATTATTCCCAATAAAAATACAGCAATCAATGGGTTAACTTATTTTAATACATCTAAAAAAGATACCGGCGCTGTTTTAACAACCGTGTATGACCTTACCTATCATCAAACAACAGTGAAATTAGTATCCTTACAAAATGGACAGATTTTAAAAGTATGGATACCGCCATTGGATAAAATTCGTAATCTTACACATACCAACAATCCTTTTTTTCATAATAGTGTTTTACATACTAATGAGGCTCGTGCCTTGCATCCATTACTGCTTTCAGATGGTGCTATAGTAGTAAAAATAAATGACGGCCCCCTATTTAAATTAGATAGCAACAGCAACATTGTTTGGCTAATTGATGGTGTATTTCATCATTCTACCGAAATAGATACAAATGGTAATTTCTGGTCGCCCACTGTTTTAGATACCTCATTTATTCAGGAAGATTTAGTTGGGAAAAACAGAAATGATGCCATTGCATGCATTTCACCACAGGGTAAAATCATTTCTATTCAATCTGTTGCACAAATTCTGGTTGACAATGGTTACAAAGGCCTTTTGTTAGGCACCGGATTAATTGACGAAGACCCCCTGCATTTAAATGAAGTAAGGCCGGCTTTATATAGCAGCAGGTATTGGCAAAAAGGAGATTTATTGGTGAGTTTACGACATAAAAGCACTGTTTTCTTATATCGGCCTTCTACAAATAAAATTATTTGGCTAAAAACAGGCCCCTGGCTCAACCAACATTGTCCTGATTTTGTGGATAGTACACATATCAGCATTTTTGGTAACAACGTTGTACGAACATTTGCTTTAGGTGGTGATAAGTTATATCAAAATACAAATCAGGTGTATTTATACAATTTTGCAAATGATTCTGTAACAAAACCATTTGCAAAGGTTTTTCAACAGAAAAAAATTGGCACAATAACAGAGGGTAGGGTAAAAATATTGAAAGATGGAACTGCGTTTGTAGAGGAATCTAACTTTGGGAGAGCCTTTCGGCTATCGGCAGATGCTGTGTTATGGGAATATAAATGCCCGATAGATGCAAAGCATCTCAGCATTCTATCGTGGGGGCGTTATTTATTAAAAACAGGAGATGAAAAATTTGATTACAGTGAAAATTAAAGCTTAAAAATATGTTGAATTATATTGGTCCGGGAATGGATGGCGGTGTACTTTCAGTTGTTTTTGGCATTTTACTATCTTTTTTTATAGCAGTATTTGCAATTGTATGGTATCCATTTAAACGATTTCTGAAAAAATTTAAGAAAAACCGATTACACAACAGGAAGATGAACAGTTGATATGATAGCAAATATCATGTTGTTTGTTTTGTTTTTTCTCCTGTTTCTTGCAGGGGATGCTTTGCCATTTACAAGATACATCAATGCTTCGTGGGTTTGTTATCGGAAATTGTACACTGTTTTTGTACGATATAAAAAAGCTTCAGATCAATACAAAGAAAAATTTATATTAGGTTATTCTATCCTTTTGCTCAATAATAGTTTGCGTTTGATTGAATTATTAATAATTGTAATAACTATATTTTTATTAATCGTATTCTGCCTAAGTTTTTTATACTGGCGTAATTCATATTTATTTCAATACCTGCTTACATGGCGTGTTTTTTGGCTTTCAGTTTTTACATTTATTGTATATTTTATTGTGAAAAAAATATATGAGCGAATTTGATTACTCATTATTATCTAAAATGCTGCATTCCATTGCTTTGGGCAACAGAAGTGTTTTAGAATTTAGTTTTGATATGGAAACTGCTTTACAAAAAAATAAACCTGTAGCTATAGGTTCTCCTGTTTTTGTGAGTGGTTTAGCCAGAAGCGGAACTACCATTATAATGCGTACACTTTATGAAACCGGGGCATTCCGATGTATTACTTACCGCGATATGCCTTTTGTTTTAATGCCCGGCATTTGGAAAAAATTTAGGGGAAAAACAATCACTAAGCCAGAAGAAAAAGAGCGTGCACATGCCGATGGAATTATGGTGAATTTTGATAGTCCGGAGGCATTTGAAGAAATATTTTGGCGATGTTTTTGTGCAGATGATTATATTAAAACAAGCAGTGTTATTCCCCACAAACTTTCAAATGAGGTAATCCAAAAGTTTCAGCTTTTTATGCAGCATACGGTAGCAAGTGCTGAAAATTCAACCGGAGGGATACGTTATTTGTCTAAAAATAATAATAATATATTAAGGTTCCCACAACTTATGCAACAACTGCCTCAGGCTGTTTTTATCATACCTTTTCGGCATCCACTGCAGCATGCTTATTCATTAATGAAACAGCACAAACATTTTTCCAGCATGCAAAAAAACAATCCGTTTGTATTAAAATACATGAATTGGTTGGGGCATTTTGAGTTTGGCTTGGGGCACAAACCTTTTATTTGGAAGCAGGAAGATGAAGCCATTTTGCAACAGTTTTCCATTAATGAAATAAACTATTGGTTACAATGTTGGAAAAATTATTATGAAAAAATTCTGGCATTCAATGAGGCTAACTGTATTTGTATTTGTTATGAAGATTTAGGAACAAAAGGTGCTGATATTTTCAGCAATTTATTAAAGCGATTGCAAATACAAAATACAAGGGCAATACCACCCTTTAAAGTACCTGCTTTTCAACAAATAGAAAATTTTGACCACAGTTTATTAAAAGCATGTATGTTTGTCTATGAAGCACTGCGGGTAAAAAGCAATGCAGACATAGAACGTAAATAAAACGGATAGACTTGGTGCAACAAAAAAGCCTTCAAAGTAAAAACTCCGAAGGCCCAAATGCACATGAGAATTAGAGAGAGCTGTAGGGGTAGGAGTCGAACCTACACGAGGAAGTTAGCTGTAACACAAAGTCCGGTGGTCAACCCCGGTCTTTCTTGCGAAAGGCTCTATGCTACGTTTATCCTTTTGTCCTCACCCCCGAGACGAGAGGGCATGTCTGCCAAATGTTTCATCACCCCACAGTATAAAGAGCTGTTTTTTATTATGACAGCACAATATTAAACATTATGTAACATTATTTAAAAATAAATCAATAATTTTTTTAAAAATTTAGAAATTGTTCATTATTTTTATAATTTAATTAAATTTATTTAAAAATAAACTGCAATATGAGCCTTAAATTAAATCTTGACAAACTGGATTTGCAAATTATTCAGGCCATGATGGAAGATGCCGAAATTTCTTATGCCGATTTAGGTAAGCAATTGTTTGTGTCGGGCGGCACCATACATGTTCGCATTAAAAAATTAGAGGAACAAAAAATAGTAAAAGGCCGAAAATTGGCAGTAGATTTAAAAGCGCTGGGCTATGATGTGATTGCGTTTATTGGCATTTATTTAGAAAAAAGCTCTTTATATGATACGGTTGCCAGCGAACTAAAATCTATTCCGGAAATTGTACGCCTGAATTACACAACAGGCAATTACAGCATGTTTGCTGAAATTGTTACGAAAGATATTCAGCAACTTCGTTTTGTTTTACACGATAAATTACAAAACATTAAGGGTATTGAACGAACAGAAACCTTTATTTCGCTGGAAGAAAGTTTTAGCAGAAATGTGGTGGTTGATCAGCAGGATTAAAATCATCAATTCGTTAATCTTCTAACCAATTTTTTATGCCCACTGCATTGAATTTATCAGATGTGTTGCATACACTTCAGCAACACCGAAGAAAAATTATTGGGGTAGTTGTGGTTGCCTGCGTAATTGCCGCTATTACGCTTTTTTTTGTTCCCAGATATTATAAGTCAACCGCTTATGTATTGCCTTCAAATCCTGAGTTGGCAGATAAGGAGTTGGCAGCTTATAATAACTTACAAAGGCTCTATTCCTATTTTGGCAATGGAGATGATTTGGATTTATTGTTTGGGATGACACGCTTAGATACGCTGTACTATCAGTTAACAGATAGTTTTCATTTAGTGAATAACTACGCTATTACAGGAACGAATGCTGCGTTGAACCGTTGGAAGGCCATGAAGGCGCTTCGGGAAAATTTGCAATTTAAAAAAACTGAAAACAATCAATTGTCCATTAGTGTGTGGGATAAAGATCCTGTATTGGCTGCCCAAATGGCCAATGGGGCTGTAACAGTTTTGAAAAATTCAGAAGAAAGCCTATGGATGCGGAACTATCAAAATGCAATGCAAACCTTGCAAAATCAAATACAATTATTGCAGCAAAAAATAAATGAAACTGAACAACAGTTGTCCGTATCAGGAAGCACAAATGTTAATACAATGATTTTGCAAACACAAAAAATACAGGATCTTCAGCAATTGGGGCAATACCGGAAAAATATGGCAGATTTACAATTAGCCATACAAAACGTGCCTGCAGGATTATATATCGTAGAAAGTGCTGCCCCTGCTGTAAAGCCCGATCAACCCAAGCCAATACTGGTAATGATAGCAGTAGGTATCATTAGCTTTGTTTTTGCGGCTTGTGCTGTCTTAATATATAATCGTAACCGGCCAACTTAATGCGCATTATTCATTTTTTTTATAAAAAACCATTTTTAACCGCAGCCATAGTTTTGATGATGGCTATTGTGTTAGGCATTGTACTCCATCAACCTTTGTTTTTTGCATTGCCATTTATAGGGATATTCCTTCCTCTGCTTTATAATGGAACAGTACACTATACTTCCTATTTATTTTGGATTTTACTGTGTGCATTACCCCTTTCTACCGAATGGCAGGTAACTGATACGCTATCACTCAATTTCCCGGATGAAGCTATTATGATGCTGCTAACGGGCTTGTTTTTTTTAAAATGGCTGCTAAAACCTGAATTCATTCCTTCTTATGTTTTAAAACACCCTTTGTTTTTTTTAATTGTATTACATATCATTTGGGTAGCGATTACTTGTATCTATTCTGAAAACCCCATTCTTTCCATAAAATTCTTATTGGCTAAAAGCTGGTTTATTGTTCCTTTTGTGTTGCTACCTGCGCTGCTTATACAATCGCAGAAAGATTTTAAAACATTGGCTTTATGTTTCATTGTGCCTATGTTATTGGTGGTTGTGCAGGCGCTGGTTCGCCATACGTTCTATCATTTTTCATTTGAAGGCATAAAAAAAACACTGTCTCCTTTTTTTCGTAATCATGTTAATTACTCTGCCATGTTGGTGTGTGTTTTGGCTATGTTAGTTGCCATGTTGGTGCTTACCCCTTCCACTCATTCATCCAGGAAATGGTTATATGGTATAATGATGGTTTTTATTGCCGGATTAATATTGTCGTATTCAAGAGGTGCCTGGCTGGCATTGATTGTGGGGATGGGCATTGCTTTTATTTTATATAAAAAATGGCTGTGGCAATTTGTTATTGGTAGTTTTGTTTTGATAAGTCTGATTGTATATGGGCTTGTGCAGCAAAATAAGTATTTAAAGTTGGAGCCCGATTTTCAGCATACTATTTTCCACACTAATTTTAAAGACCATTTGGAAGCCACTGTTGCCATGAAGGATGTATCGAATGCGGAACGTATTTACCGTTGGGTGGCAGGGGTAAACATGGTGATTGATAAACCTGTTACCGGCTTTGGACCTAATAATTTTTATAATTATTATAAAGCTTATACCAATAGTGGATTTAAAACCTGGGTGAGCAGCAATCCTGATCATTCATCGGTTCATAATTATTTTTTGTTAACAGCTTTAGAGCAGGGCTTACCGGGTTTACTATTCTTTTGTACTTTATTTATCGCCATGTTGGGCTATGCACAATATTTATTCCACCATTTACAAGGTCGCTTTTATGCTATGGTTGCATTAACAACCGGTGCTGTTGTAGCTATGGTTGGCACTTTGAATTTTTTGAGTGATTTAATTGAAACCGATAAAATTGGAAGTCTTTTCTGGCTTTCTGCCGGTATACTCATTGTATTATCTCATCGCTTAAAAATTGAACAACAATCAATTGCCGGGTTTAAATGAGCCTGGAATATTGAGTATATCACTTAATCCGTTCCCCAATAAATTAAAGCCTACCACCAACAGCATAATGGCAATACCCGGTGCCAATGCCAATACAGGCTGATGTGTAATGATAAAATTATAGTTTTCTTTAATCATCAATCCCCAACTGGGTTGCGGTGGTTGAACACCGATTCCTAAAAAACTTAGTCCTGCCTCAATTACAATGGCGCCTGCAAAATTATTGGCTGCAATAACTATAACTGGCGCTGCAATATTGGGCAAAATATGTTTGAAGAGAATACGAAGGTTGCCAAACCCTAAAACCTTTGCTGCAGTTACATAATCCAATGTTTTGGCGGCAAGGGTCTGCCCCCGAACCATACGGGCAACATTTACCCACATGGTCAGTCCCACTGCTATAAAAACCTGCCAAAAACCCTTACCCAATAAAAGGGTTACTGCAAAAACCAGTAATAAAGTTGGAATACTCCAAATTACATTAATACACCACATAATAATGGCATCTGTTTTTCCACCAAAATAACCCGCAAATAAGCCTAAAACAATGCCAATAGTGAGTGATATGGCTACTGCAATGAATCCCACTGCTAAACTAATACGGGTTCCAATTAGGAGTCTGCTTAAAATATCACGCCCAAATGTATCAGTACCAAGATAAAAATGCCGGTGCATAGCAAATGGTTGCCCTAAGGTTTTAAGTGGCACTTGAATTGAAGCGGTAATGCCATCATCAATATATTTTTTTGCAAAAACAGTGTCATGATGCAGATAATAAGCAGTAACAGGGATGTAACGATACCGATCGGGCTTGCCATTGTATAAAACATGAAAAAAGTGCAAAATGCCTTTCTCTCCATTTAGTGGTATAGTATCTGTAGGCATGCGAAGTAACGAAATACTAAAACCCGGTGGTTTACTGCCAATTTCGGGGATCATTCGGTTGGCATTGGTAGTGGTATCGGGTGCAATAATATATGCAAATAGCGCAATGAATATGGCCATTGTAACAATGCCAATACCTACAGCAAGACTTTTATTTTGAAAAATCAGTTTGCCGAAATTTTTTATGTGTTTACCGAATTGAGCAGGCATTTGCAGAAATCTGTCTGAAATTTAAAAAACAAAAAAATGAAAGTTAAACATTTTTAGTTTTTGCAGGTCATAATTGTAGAGAAAGCCCTTAATGTCATATTTAAACTCATTTTATCATTATTAAAATATAATTGTATGCTACATGTGTTTAAAAATATTGTTTTGCTGCCTTTTGTGTTGCTAACATTTATTTGCCTGTTATTGTATGTTGGATTTCCGGAAAAAAAGATTGCCTGAATGAACTACGGAAGGTAAAGCATTACACTACCCTTCTTCCTTTCCATTGATAATGCCCGAATTTTCCCAACCAGCCTACTATAACGGTATAGGCTATATGAATGGGTTGTAAAAATGGGAACCAATGCAAATGGTTTTCACCAAAAAAACGACTAACCGGTTTCATAAATCTGAGTTCAGTAAGGGTTTTAATCAAAAGCAGTAACATCCAATATATTAGTATCCGCCAATCAAAAAATGCAAGAAAAGGCATTATGAATAAAACCAAATTATACAGATAAACAAATAGCAATACCCCAAAAATACTTTTGTCCTCATACTTATCCGCCTTACTGGCCCATCTGATGCGTTGATGAAGCAATTCATACCAGCTAAAAACAGGTTGCGTTAATACAATGGCGTTAGGATGAAATAAGTAAGTTGTTTTTCCCGGATATTGTTGCTTTATTTTATTCATGAGCAGCATATCATCGCCGCTGGCAATATGATTAATGCCGGTAAACCCATTCACAGAAAAAAAAGCTGCTTTTTGATAAGCCAGATTAGCACCGTTGCACATGCTGTGCCACCCTGCAGAAACAGAAGCGGCAGTAATACCCTGCAGACTTAAAAAATCTAAATATTGAAAAGCGCCTAACAATGTAGGATAATAAATAAATCTTACCGGTGCGGCAATCAATATGGGTTGTTCTTTTTCAATACATTTTGCAAAACTGCTGATCCAGTTTTTCCCCGCTACACAATCGGCATCTGTTGTAACTATCCATTCGCTACGGGCATAATGAATGGCTCTTTCAATAGCCCATTTTTTATAAGAATTGGTAGTAGCATCTCTGCTTTCTTTCGATAAATCTATTAATTGAATATTGGTAT
The DNA here is from genome assembly GCF_004100315.1 of Hydrotalea sp. AMD. Taxonomy (NCBI): domain Bacteria; kingdom Pseudomonadati; phylum Bacteroidota; class Chitinophagia; order Chitinophagales; family Chitinophagaceae; genus Hydrotalea; species Hydrotalea sp. AMD. The sequence goes on from NZ_SCKY01000020.1 coordinate 45,564, forward strand.
ATTGTTGTTGCCATTGCTGTACAATAGCTGCAGTGTTATCGGTGGAGTAATCATCAATTACAATAATTTCTATTAAATGTGAAGGGTAATTTTGTGCAGTAATACTTTTTAAACATGCACCAATATTGGCCGCTTCATTTCTGGCAGGTATTATGATGCTGAAAGAAACAGCAGGCTGTGTTTCAATTGCATCAACAAAAGGTTTTAACCGCACAAACCATCTTCTGTACAACAAAATCAGCCATACATAAAATAGGGTTAATAAAATTGCAATAATCAGAATGAATGGAATGAACATGGTATTGCAAAGAAACAATATTACTTAGAAATGGCTGCGGCAATTACAGCTGCATTTTTTTCTTTTAATAACTGATGCCCTGCAGCAATGATATCAATACTTACCCATGATGCTATTCCTTTTTTAAACTGAAAACCATATTTTGGCGTGATTACACGATCAAATTGACCAAAAATTAAATGTATTGGAACATAATATTTGCGGATATTTTGTTTTAAAATTTTGTGATTGGGTTGAAATTTTCGCAGCGTTGTCCATCTTTCATACAGTAATTTTCTGGCGTTGGCATCGTCTAAATAAAAATGTGCAAAATTGAATACGCTTTTATTGAATAAACCAATTTTACAAGAGGCCTCCATACATACAAAAAGCGGTTTGGGATGTTGCATGGCCCATTTAAATAATCGATTACCTACACGGGTTTGAGTAGACAGATAATGCCATTTGTTATGGTGTAAGCCATCTGGTGCAATTAAAATAGTTTTTTGTATTTGTTCGGGAAAATATTGCAATAGCTGCAGAGCCATTCTACCACCCATACTATAACCCAAAATAATGAGCGGTTGTGTATATCCATTTGCAATGGTTGTAATTATTTGCCATAAGTCAGTTGCTGTAAAATGAAAACCTTCCCGCCAAACTGTTCCGCCATGAAAAGGCAAATCAATGGCAATAATGGTATAATTGGTGCACAGCTTGTTTTCTAAAAAAGAAAAGCTACGACCATCTTCTCCATACCCATGTAGGGCAATAATCAAAGTGGGTCCATTCCCTATTCTGTAATATTGAACATACGAGTTTCGAAAGGGTAATTTTTCTTGAAGCACTGCCATTATAGTTTTAAAACTTACAAAAATTTCGGAAATATTACTTGGTAATTTGATAAAGATACACCAATTTTGAAAATAGTTGCATAACTAACTATATGCCAAACAACCAATTTAAGCGAGGCGAATTATACAGTGTAATCAATGGCATGGCATCAATTGCAGTTGCAAGGCGATTGCAAAAAAATTTCAGACAGGCAGGATTGGAAATTACCATTGAGCAGTGGAGTATTTTGTACCATTTATGGAAAGAAGACTGTTTGAGCCAGCAGGAATTGTGCAATAGAACTTTTAGAGATAAGCCCAGCATTACCCGGCTAATAGATAATTTAGAAAAACAGGGATTGGTAAATCGCCATCCATCACCGACCGACAGAAGAATTAATCTGGTTTGTTTAACTGAATCTGCAAGAGGATTACAGGAACTTACCTTGCAATTAGCCAATCAAACCATGGAAGAGGCACTAACGGGTATTGCAAAACAAGATGTTGAAATTGTAAAAAAAGTGTTGCAGCAGGTGTACGATAATTTAAAATAGCCGGCAGTTTTTACAGATATTTTCATAATTCAATAATAAAATTTACTGATATGTCAACCGATACAATAACAACGCTGCTGAAAGGCGGCGAGTGGTTAATCGAAGAAAGCGATCCACAACAAACCTTTATTCCTGAAGATTTTAATGAAGAACAGCAAATGGTGATGGATATGTGCCATCAATTCATTGCTACAGAAATTGAACCGATTATTGATCGTATTGATCAATTAGAGCCCGGATTAATGCCTTCGCTTTTGCAAAAAGCGGGAGAACAGGGATTACTCTCCACCTCATTCCCCGAAGAATTTGGCGGATTGGGGAAAGATTTTATTACCGCCACAATCGTGAATGAAGGATTGGGTGGCGGCTTTTCATTTTCAGTGGCAATTGCAGCCCATACAGGCATTGGTTCATTACCCATTTTATATTTCGGCACACCGGCGCAAAAACAAAAATACATTCCCAAATTAGCATCCGGTGAATGGAAGGGCGCTTATGGTCTTACAGAACCCAACAGTGGTAGTGATGCTTTGAGTGCCAAAACAACGGCCACATTAAGCAGTGATGGGAAATATTATTTATTAAACGGCCAGAAATGCTGGATTACCAACGGTGGTTTTGCAGATGTGTATACTGTTTTTGCCAAAATTGATGGCGATAAGTTTACGGCTTTTATTGTAGAACGAGGTTTTGAAGGCTTTACACAAGGTCCGGAAGAACATAAAATGGGGATTAAAGGATCATCTACCGTTCAATTGTATTTTCAAGATTGTAAAGTGCCGGTAGAAAATGTATTGGGCGAAGTTGGCCGTGGCCATATTATTGCTTTCAATATTTTAAATATTGGCCGTTTAAAATTAGATGCTGCAGCTTTAGGTGCCAGTAAAAAAGCAGCCGGTATTTCTGTACAATATGCCAATACCCGCGAACAGTTTAAAGTGCCTATTGCCAGCTTTGGTGCCATTCAGCATAAATTGGCCGAAATGTGTACCCGTATTTGGGTAGCAGAATCAGCTTTATATAGAACCGCCAAATGGATTGATTTAAAAGAAGCAGAATTAATGCAAAGTGGTGCCGGGTTTGATACATCTTTACTAGGCGCAGCAGAAGAATTTGCCATTGAATGTGCCATGCTGAAAGTATTTGGTAGTGAGTTGCTGGATTATGTAGTAGATGAAGGGGTGCAAATACATGGCGGTAATGGTTTTAGTGATGAATACATTATCAGTAAAGCTTATCGCGATTCTCGGATTAATCGTATTTATGAAGGTACAAACGAAATAAACCGGTTGCTTACAGTAGATATGATGCTGAAACGTGCCATGAAAGGTAAATTAGATTTAATGGGGCCGGCAATGGCTGTTTCTAAAGAATTGATGAGTATTCCTGATTTTGGATCTGAAACAGAAGGTTTATTTACCAAAGAATTAAAGTATGTAGCTAATTTTAAAAAGGCCATACTGTTAGTTGCCGGTGCTGCTGTTCAAAAGTTAATGATGCAATTAGAAAAAGAACAGGAGCTGTTGATGAATATTGCGGATATGGCTATTGAAGTGTATCATGTAGAAAGTGCCCTGCTTCGTTTAATAAAACTGGCGCAAACAAAAGGCGAAACTGCTGTAAGTTTGCAGGCAGATATGGTGCGTACTTATTTGTATGATGCGGCTGAACGTATCAATAAATCGGGCAAAGATGCGCTGAATAGTTTTGCAGAGGGCGATGAATTACGCATGATGCACATAGGTTTAAAAAGGTTTACAAAAGTGGAGCCTTTTAATACAAAAGCCGCCAGAAGAACAATTGCAAAAACCATGATAGCAGCCAATCAATATCCATTTTAGCAGATAAATACAACAAAATTGTTGCTATAGATATAAAGAGTAAACAAATAAAAAACCCGGCATTGTTCATTTGCCGGGTTTTTTTTATATACAAAATTGAAACGTTTTATCTGGTTATGCCGCAACTGTCTAATTCAGCATTGGTTACAGTAGGAAAATGAGCCTGATGGTGTTTCATTTTATCAATTACCAAACGGGCAATGGTTGCTGCCTGTTCTTCAGAAATAAAGCCTTTTCTTCCCGATGCGCCGGGTATAATATTTTGGTGAAAGCGCAATTCATTGTTCACAAAAATATCATAGCCCCACTGCAAACTATCTGAGTAATAAGTTTTATAGGTTATTTGGGGCACTTTAGATTTTTTGTTTTTTTCCAAGATGCCTGTTACCACAAAAAGAAAAACAGCTATCCCAAATAAAATATATACCCAATACTTTTTAATCATTTGGGTTATAAGGTTGATAAGGTAACCATTCGTTTAAGTCGTCATAATAAGCTGAACCACCTGAACCTGTGGTAACAAAAGCCCTACCTGCAACAGAAAAACCGATGGCGCCTGAACGACCAGCTCTTTCAAAATTGGTTTTTTGGAACCATAAATCGTTTACAAAATCATAACCCCAGGTACTAATGTTATAGCCACCATTTTGTCCGGTTGTGATGTAAGCAGAATCGCCTAACACAAATCCTACACCGTGGTCGCGAATAATATTGGTATACAAATCATCATAAGTATCAGCACTTACATTGGTAATGGGGCGTAACTGATTCCATGGGTTAGCGGTGTTGGATGGGTCAAATACAGTAAAGTCGTTCACTTCTCCATTATTGTTTCCGGTTACAATATAAGCCTTGTTTTTATAAACAAACACAATACCGCCCTGGCGTTTGCTACCGGTAAACTGAGTAGCAGTTAAAGTCCAGGAATCAGCGTTAGGATTGTATTGCCAAGAATCTTTTTTATTAGAGCCACCATCATAACCACACAATAAATAACCTAAGTTGCCAATTGAAAAGGCCAGTGCATCAATACGGGGGGTGCCAGCAAAACTTGCTTTTTGAGCCCAGGTATTGGTGGTTGTATTGTATTGCCAGGTATCATTTAAAAAGTTATTGAAATTATCCTGACCGGTGGTAATATAACCATTGGTACCAACCGCAAAAGCAACGGCATTGCTTCTGGGGGTAAAATTAGCAGGAGCATTGGCCAATTGCGTCCAGCTACCATTGGCGCCTTTGGTAGGATCAAAAGAATATAAATCGGAATACCTAATGTTTTTGGCTAAGTTGTATCCGGTTCCAATATAAGCCACATTTCCAACAGTAAAGGAACAGGCAGCAGTGCGCTGGTCGCCCACAAAGTCGTTGGGAGATAATACCCAGTTACCACTACTTTGAGTGGGGTCTAATACGGTTCTGGCACAGGAAATAAGCAGTAATACCAAGCTGGCGGGTAAGAAAAAGAAATACTTAATTTGCTTCATTGACGTTTAATTTTTTCTAAAATTAAGGGTGAGTGTACTTTAAAAAGTTAAAACTGGTTTTCTTTAAGTTTTCAAAGATAAGTGAATAATACTGGTATGGTCAAGTTTTTGAATGGGCTTTTTTTAGTGTAAAATAATTGATTTAACAAGTCTTTTTGTTTTGGCTGCTCTTATGTTTTGTAACCTTGCGTTCTAAATGTTTTGATTATATGAGTTGTAAGCACGTTTGCAAATGTTGTAGCTGTATATTTGTAAATTATGCATGCTGCTAACAATTTTATAACAGGTTGCAGCTTATAATATATTGTATTCTAAAACCGGTTTCTAAAACCCTTTTTAATTGAGATAAGACCATACATAATGCTTAAGAAACTACTTATTTTATTCTTTACCCTTGCTTCTATTGTTTTATTGAATGCCTGCAAAAGGGCAGATATTAATTTTAGTAGTCAGTTATTAGACAATACACTTACCCAAATTATCATGACTGATACTTTTAATACTGAAATTTCGACTGTATATATCGATTCTTTTTCAACCGGCTCAACAGGTGTTACTGTTTTTGGGGGTTATACCGACCCTTATTTTGGCAGGTTAGATGCGCAAACTTTTTATGAAATTGCACCACCTACCACCAAAGCTACTGATTATGTAAAGTCCATTTATGATTCGTTGTATATTACCTTAAAACTGCGTAAAACATTTTATGGCGATACCACGCAGCCCATTCATATTCAGGTATCCCGCCTTTCAGAGCCTATTATCCCGCCCTCCTTTTATGGCGATCCGGGTAGTATATTATATAGTAAAAACAGTTTTGCGGTATTTCCAAAACCCTTAGGTACTACCGATGCCTATATTCGCCCAACTGTGGATGATTCCATTCATATAAAATTAGATGATGCCATGGGGCAGGAACTTTTTAATAAAATAAAAACAGCCAGTTTAGATTTACAGAGTACCTCTAATTTTCTCAGCTATTTTTATGGATTACGTATTGCCTCAAACAGTAACAGCCATGCAGTATATACCTGTGCAGATTCTGCTACTGTGTTTTTAGCCTATCACAATCCGAATTTAAATAAAGACAGTGCCCGATTGGCTTTTCCATTAGTGAACAGAAACTTGCATTTTATTCATGTTACAGCAGACAGAACCGGAACGGCATTGCAAAATTTGGGTGGATTGAATCAACCCGGAAAAGTAAATATTATTAAGAGTACTCAGGCAGGTAATATGGCTTTCTCCCAGCCTATTTCCAATACCATGATAAAAATTCGTTTCCCGAATATTCAGGATGTACAAAAACTGCCTTATTATGCTAAATTCTTAAAAGCGCAGCTCATTATTCGTCCGGTTGCAAACAGTTACAGTCCTTTATATTTTTTGCCACCACAATTAAGGCTTTCCACCACCACCATTTTAAACCAATTGGGGCAGGATTTAACACAGGTAGCAACGCCAGGAGCCGGCGCTGGTGTGCAGTATGGCAATCTGGTTACCGATTATTTTAGTGGTAAAAGTTATTATACCTACGATTTAACCAATTATGTTAAAAGTATCTTGGCGGATCCTGAATATCCCTATTATCAATCCGGATTATTGCTTACACCTCCCAATCCGGCATTTCAATCTCAATTTGCAAGATTAGTAGCAGGTGATAGGTTTTATCCAAATATTAACTGCCAAATTGAATTAGACCTTTATTACGCATCTGTAAAATCATACTAATTGTTTAGAATGAAGAAAATTGACCTTTATATATTACTACTTGTTTTTACTTTTACAACCTTGTGTAGTAAAGCGGTTGCGCAAAACAACAATTCTCCTTACTCTATCATTGGTATTGGCGATTTGGAACAAAGTTATTTAGACCGTACATCCGGTATGGGGCATGCAGGTGTGGCGCTATCTGGTGGCAGAACCATGTATATGGCTAACCCGGCTTCATTAAGTATGTTGGATGAGCATTTTTTTAATTTTGAAATAGCTGCCCGCTACAGGGGTGTTTCTTATACCGGACAGCCTATTGATTTGGTGAACAATAACCAAAGTGCTGATATTCAATTTAAGAGAATTGCTATGGCTATAAAAGTAAGACCCAAATGGGCTATCGGCTTTGGGTTAACTCCATTTAGTACCGCTAACTACTCTTTTTATTCCAATAAAGTAATTCAGGGCACACAACAAACTTTCCCGGCTTATTATACTGGAACTGGAAGTACCAATTTATTTTATATTACCAACAGCTATAAATTTTCCGACCATTTTTCGGTTGGCTTACAAGCCTCTTATTTGTTTGGACAATTGGGCCAAACAGAAACAATTTCCGGAACTGGTTTAGATAGTAACCTAGTTACCACAAAAAATACCTATCTCAATAACCCATATTTAAAATTAGGGGTGCAATACCGAACCAAAATTGGCAAAAAATGGAAAGTGGCATTAGGTGCATCTGGTTCTATGCAAACCAAATTAAACAGTTTAACTTCATTGAATGTAACCGATGGCACCACAACACTAATAGATAATCCGCAATACAATATTGGTACTTTTACGCTTCCGGATATGTACACGGCTGGTATTGCCCTTACTTATAAAGACGATTACACTTTTGCTGCCGATTATACTTATCAGGATTGGCGTAAATTAAATTACAGCGGGCTTTCTTATAATCTGGTAAACAGCAATCGGGTAAATGTTGGTTTTGAATACAGCAAAAAAGCAAAATTCAGAGATATTACTGCAGAGAAAAGCTTTTTTCAGGCCGGCTTTTTCTATGGAAAATCTTATGTGAATATAGCCGGACAGCAAATTGATAATATTGGAGGTACCCTGGGTACCGGCTTTAATGCCTTACGTAGTACACTTTCTGTTCAGGTGAATTTAGAAGGTGGGGTTCGCGGAACTACCATTAACGGTTTAGTGAAAGAAAATTATCTTCAGGTAACCTTTATTCTGGGCTTCCGTGAATTTTGGCTTCCCCGCCACTTTAGAAGATATGATTAACCTAGAACTGACACCATCATTTCTATGCTGAATTATTGGTATTTTCATTTACGGAAAAAATCGTGAAATCTAAATTTTTACTGTTTTCTCTTTTCTATAAATTACCGTAAGATGAAATATTGCCTGATTTGTCCCATTCTCTTTGTAGTATTTACTGCCTGTAGCCAATCCAATCATCAAAAAGCAGAACAATCCAATGTAATTGTTAAAAAAAATTCTATTTGGTGGGGCAAAACCACAGGTAAATTGCCTGCACTGTTGTATGGCGAAGGAGCCGACCGATTAGGAGGTGCCGTCATGGGCTATATTGATACCGGTGTGGTTTGTAAAATCATTGGCCGGCCTAAAAAATTTTATCAATTACAATTGTCGCAATTTCATACAGCATTGATTGATACTGCAATGATACAACGTGATACTGCATTGCAAACAGCTAAACCCGTGCTCAGCGGATCGTGGAAAGCCTGGGGTACTGATAGCTGTTATGATATCGTAACCATTCATTTAAATGAGAAAGTGCCTTATACTTCCTACATGGAAGTAAATCCTGCTGCCATAAAAATTAATCTGTATGGCGTGCAAAGCAATACCAACTGGATCACACAGATGCAATCGCTGAAGGAAATTAAAAATTTATATTACCATCAAATAGAAAATGATGTGCTGGAAGTTACCATACAGTTACAACATGCACAGCATTGGGGTTATACCATTGGGTATGAAGGAAATAAACTGATAATTAAAGTTAAACGTCAGCCCAATATCGTTGGTTTATCGCATTTAACTTTTGCTGTTGATGCCGGGCATGGCGGAACCAATGAAGGAGCCAGCGGAAATGTGTATGGGTTAGTAGAAAAAAATTATACATTGTTATTTGCCAAAGAATTAGGAAAACAGTTAAAACTGGCACATGCAAAAGTAATGATGACAAGAACCAACGATACTACCTTCGATAATAAAGACAGGGTATTGTTTTTGCAACAAAAAAATCCAGATGTGTTGATTAGTCTGCATTTAAATTCGGCAGATGATGCCAGTGTGAATGGCGCAAGCACCTATTATAAGCACATTGGTTTCAGACCACTCAGCCAATTCATTTTAAAACGGATTGCCGCTATTAAAATGAACGAGTTTGGCAATGTAGGCAGTTTTAATTTTGCTTTAAATGCCCCCACCGATTTTGTGAACTGTTTGGTTGAAATTGCCTTCTTAAGCAATAAAAGCGATGAGGCTAAAATTAAAAGCCCTGCCTTCCGAACTGCAGTAGCCAGACAAATTGTACTGGGTATAAAAGATTGGTTGCAATATGTTTCTACCGAAAAAAATTAAGCTTCCTACTTCCCAATCATTATTTCAATATGCATACAAACATAAAGTTTTGTGCTGTTTTTTGTGGGCAATTTATTGTAAGTCGTGGCTTTCTTTCATAAGAAAATGCAGTGCCTGCAAGTTTACTTTGTTATCAAAAGCATCAATCACACTTTTCTTTTCAGCAGCAGTGAGGTGAAAATTTAATGTAGCAGCCGCATCTTTTTTGGAAGCGAGGTATTGAAAAGAAACGGTATAAAAATGTGAACCGTATCCATCTGCAAAATAATTCAATGCATCGTGCTGATAATAATCCTGTAGCCTAAACCAGTTGTATTGAAGCAATAGCAAAGGTTTGGTGAGCATGCTTAACAAACTGGTATTATCGTATGGGTTTTCCCAATCATCAATACTTCTATCACGCAATTGTATAATTATCACCTTTCTGGTGTTTTCTTTTAACCAGTCTTTAAATACATTCAAAAAGCGGAGTGTTAATTCCTGTCCAAAATTATCGCGAAGGCCGGCATCCATTACATCAATAATAGGTTGAGAGGGCAACCATACATTCGGCAGAACAAATGGGAAGGTTGCATTCATTCTCAGTGCCGATAAAACGCGCAGGCTGTCGCTGTTTTGCTGTTTGAAAAAACTATTAAAATCAATAGCATCTGAATCGTAAGCCGTGAGGTGCGAAGAATCGGGCAGGGGGCGCATTAAAAATCGGGCAGGGTGGGTGGCCACTATCATGTTTCTTGCATCGCGGCTGATGGTGGAGTTAAAGAACATGATGGGAATAGTGGCAGAAGCTTCTGGGGCCGCATAAGCATGAATGTTTTTATCTAACAGTCCATGTGTGTTCTCGTTCAATTTTTCTTCAAAGGCGTAGCCGCGGTCTTTAATATATTCAAATCCTTCATATTTAAATTTTTGTACCGGCCCAATAATGTCACGTGTAACAAAAGAAGAAAAAAGCGGATTTAATAAATCTTTGGCAACATCATCTACATATTTTGTATCGTGCAAATGAATATTTTTATTGCCGATGATTTTTTGATAATACAATTCTCTAAAATATGCTGCGCCCAATAATCCGCCGGAAGCTCCGTTAATGAATAAAGTATGCTGCATAAGATGGCCTTGTAAAACACTGTCTAGTTTTTGTAAGGTGTTCATGGTAAATACTGCACTTCTTAAACCCCCACCACTGGTATTGATGATATACATGATTGGTTTTTCCTCAGATTGCCGTGCTTTCCATTTATTTAAGATGGATAAATAATATGCTTTATCGGTCAGCATTGCACTATCAGATGCCAATTGTTTAACTGCAACTGCATCATATACCGGTCTTTCTGTTTTATTATCATAATTTAATCCATAAGCTTTGTTTCTGGGGTCTATAATACCGGCCTGGTAAAAATAATTCAAGATTAAATAAATAATAATAATGAGTGGAATACTCCAGCTTTTAAAAAAAAGCGACACTGCTCCCGAAACAGCAATTAATACGGCAAATAGTACTGAAATGCTGGCTGCAGCAGGTATTTGAAACAATCGGGTATCGGCACTAAAACCTAAAATAATTAAAAAAATAAAAGCAATGAGAATGGCAATTACAGCAGCAATATGGTGTTTGGAAAATACATCATCTAAAAACGATTCATTATAGTGCCTAATATCGCGAGGCCTGCGTAATTTAAAGCTGGCGCTCAAAAACCAATCAACCCGCATTTCTGATTTAGCCTGCGGCAATGGCTTGTCGTTGATAATAGAATTATACCGCTTGTTGGCATCTGATATACCTTTTTTAATGGTGTAATAAATGGTTTTGTCGGCACTAAAAAAATAAACAAATGCAAACAGAATAGATAAAAATAAACCACCGGTAAAACCGGCAACGGTAAATAGCGTATCGCCTAAACTTTGCAGTTGTTGTTGTTGGGCATATTGCAATCCTCTAATTAAATAAAACACTAAAAACAGCAATGGCAGCACAGCATTGTTGATGCAATATTTTAAAAATGGAGAGGCTGTAGTTGCTAAAAATTTAACATATCGGGCATTTAAAATAAATGTAGTAATATTCCAGCTCATAATAAAAATGCCAATAGCAAAACCCACAATAGCGGCGCTAACAGGATTTACTTTATCAAAATATTCAGGTGCCAGATAGAGTGAGTTAGCGCCAAAATTTTCCATGAAATAACCGGCTATGGTAGCAAAAAGAATATACCAGAATAGCAGCAAAATCTGGTACTTTCTAAAATGCAGTAAAAAAAGCTGTACAGGTAATGAATACCAAAAGCCTAAAAAATATTTTTTCATTCGGTTGTGTATAAGCTTTGTAAACCATATCAACCATGCAGCAATCTTTTCATTACACTAATATGGCTGCAATAAATTGGGATATTGCTTATAAAGTTAACTGCAATCAATAAAAATAAAAAATAGTTGAAGCTGTTATCTTATGTGTTGTTTGTTTTTTTAAACAGCAATAAATATGCATTAGTAATCATCGATAATAAAAGCAGCATGCCTACAACCTGATGTAATTCAGCCAGCCATTCAAACAAACCAAATTTGCCTAATACAATACCGGGGCTTGTTAAAATAGCTGCAATGCCTAACAATACTTGTAAGGCAACCAAAGCAATGGAAAGTTTTTTGGTTACATTCAACCAATCTGATTGTTTTACTTGCGAAGCTTTACGATACCAGCTAATAAGCAGTATTAAAATAATATACGCTAATGTTCGGTGTATAAAATGGATGGTAATTTTATTGAAGAATAAATTTTGAGTTATACTTTCTTTCCAAAATGCATCGGGCAACCACATACCATTAATGGTTGGCCAGGTAGGTGCAGCGCTGGCTGCTTTTAAACCCGCCATAAAGGCACCATACATTATTTGTATAAACAATACTACAATAATCAAAACGGTGAACTTTTTTAGAGAAGGGTTGGCAACTTTTTGGGTTTGAGGTACCCGTATCATTAAAGCAAACAAAAGGGTATAAGCAATTAACACCATCGCTGCAACAAAATGAACAGCTAATTTTATATGGTTTACATATAAATTTTCATCGTTTAATCCACTTTTCACCATAATCCATCCAATTAATCCCTGCATGGCACCCAATAAAAACAAACCAATCAGTGGCTGAATCATCCAGGGTTTGATATGTTTTTTGATGATGAAATAAACGAAAGGAATTAAAAATACTACTCCAATACTTCTTGCCCAGAGCCGATGAAACCATTCCCAGAAAAAGATATGTTTGAAATCGCTGAGTGTAAAATCGAAATTCATGTATTTGAACTGAGCAATTTGCTGGTACTGATGAAAAGCATGCTGCCACCCGCCTTCATTCAATGGGGGCAAGAAGCCCATGATGGGATCCCATTCTGTAATGGATAACCCGGAGCCCGTTAATCGGGTTACACCTCCTAAAATAACTTGAATAATTAACATTGCTACACCCAGAAATAACCAGTTTGATACCAGCATACGCGATTTTTCTTCCTGCATACACAGCTTTATTTATAATGGCGAATGCCGCAAAGGTATTACCCGGACAGAATTATTTATTTTTTGTGAAAAGATTCGCATTTTTGTTCAGGATCCATCGTACAATATGTTAATTAATGCATTTTATCCCAATGGTTTATACGAAGCCGGATGCGATGAAGCTGGCAGGGGTTGTTATGCAGGGCCGGTGTGTGCGGCTGCAGTGATTTTGCCCGCAAGCTTTTATCATCCGTTATTAAACGACAGTAAGCAGGTTACAGCCGCCAACAGAAATCAATTGCGCTGTATCATTGAACAACAAGCCATTGCCTGGGCTGTTGCCATGGTTAGCCATGAAGAAATTGACCGTATCAATATTTTGCAAGCTACCTATATGGCCATGCATAAGGCAATTGATGGGCTTGCAGTAAAACCTGATCTTTTATTAATAGATGGTAACCGCTTTAAACCCTATTTGGGTATTGCACATCATTGTATTATAAAAGGCGATGGTAAATATGCGGCCATTGCAGCAGCCAGTATTTTGGCAAAAACGCATCGCGATGCTTATATGCAACAGTTGCATCAGCAGTTTCCACATTATAACTGGCAAAAAAATAAAGGTTACGGAACGGCCGAACACCGCATGGCTATTCAGCAATATGGCTTGTGCAGGTATCATCGGCAAAGTTTTGCCATAGCGCCATAAACTTACTCCATCCATTCACCGGCCCCCATTCTAATAATTTCATAAGTACTATGGGTGCAATCAATAACAGTTGAGGGTACCATTCCACCAATACCTCCATCCACCACAATATCTACTAATTTTTCAAAATTGGTGTGAATGAGTTCCGGGTCAGTGTATTCTTCTACCTGCTCGCCGGGTAAAGAGGCGCTGAGCAGCGGATGCGATAATTGATGTACTATTGATAATGCAATGTGGTGATTGGGTATTCTTAATCCGATGGTATTTTTTTTGCTTTGTAAAATTTTAGGTACTTGTTTACTGGCCGGTAAAATAAAAGTATAAGGCCCGGGTAAATATTTTTTTAAAATTCGGTATAAAGGCGTATCAATGCTCTTGGTGTATTTGCTTAAATCGCTTAAATCGTAACATACAAAGCTTAGTTGCGCCTTTTGCGGGTCAATATGCTTTATTCGTGCAATGCGTTCAATGGCCTTGTGCTGAAATATATCACAACCCAACCCATAAATCGTATCGGTAGGGTATACAATTACGCCGCCATCTAATAAACATTCTTTAATGATATTCAGATGCCGCGGATCAGGATTAACCGGGTGTACTTTTATTAGCATACTGAAAGGTACAAAAGCAATTATAAAGTGAAAGCAATGCTATGTAATATTTGCAAGCGTAGTATTGTGCTGCCTGCATTTTCATTCTTTTTAATGATGCTTTTTGATGTATGTATTTAACCATCTGTAACAAATACACTTGATATAGAATGAAATATGAATTTGCACTTATTTTTGCAGTTAAATTTTGTGTATGCAGTTACAAAAAGTAGATGTAGTAGCTGATATTTCAGGTAATGATTTTCAGCAACAGTATTTCCGGCCTTTGAAACCGTTGGTGATTAAAAACTTAAGCCGGCAATGGCCTGCTTTACAAAAATGGAACTGGGATTATTTTAATGAACTAATAGGGGGGCATAAAGTGGCTTTGTACAACAATGTAAAAAGCGATGCTTATACCCCTATTAATACAGCCGATGATTACAAAACTTTTGGTGAATACATTGAAATGATTCGCAAAGGCCCGGCAGGATGGCGTATTTTTTTATTCAATATTTTTGAACATGCACCCCAATTAATAAACGATTTTTCATGGCCTGATTATTTAATGAAGGGTTTTGTAAAAAAATATCCCATGTTGTTTACCGGAGGTGAAGGCTCTATTACACATATGCATTTTGACATTGACTTAAGCCATATTCTCCACACCCAGTTTATGGGAAGAAAGCGGGTATTATTATTTCCTTATGAAGAACAACACAAATTATACCGCAAACCTTTTGAAGTATTGAGTCTGGCAGATTTTAGCAATTATTACAAATATAAAGGACTACCTGATTATGTGGCTTTCCCTGCTTTAAAACAGGCAAAAGGTTATGAAATAATATTAGAACATGGCGATACTTTATTTATGCCTTCAGGCTACTGGCACCACATGGAATATTTAGAAAGTGGTTTTGCCATGAGCCTTCGCGCACTGCAACCTTCTTTATTAGGTAAGGCCAAAGGTGTATGGAATTTATTTGGCATGCGCACCATTGATACGGTGATGAAAAAAACGGCTCCAAAAACCTGGTATAACTGGAAATTAGAACGTATTTACCAAAACGCTGCACCCTATATGCAGCAACGGCTCGAATTCAGCCAGTCATAGTGCAGCTAAGTATATTAAAAAAAGTTTAACCTTTTAGTTGTTCTTATTAACAATTGTTTGTATATTGATGCATTAATTTTAATGTTCATCAATATACTTTAATATGAAAAGAAAATTACTCCTGCTCATTTTTTTTGTTTTTGTGTATGTTGCCTGTTGGTCGCAATTATCGGCTGGTAATCAATTAATCGGGCCATCGCTCAACATTTCTTCATACAAAACTGTCAATGAAAATTCAACTGTTGTCACTAATTCTAGTAACACTCAGGGCTTTGGTTTGGGATTGAATTGGATAAAAATGAAAACAGCTACTGAAGGATTTGGCATAACGATAGGGTATAATTACAGTATTTATAAAAATTATGGCATAACGTCAAATGATTACACTCGTCAAAAGAGTAATTCTGCCGAATTAGACTTGTTTAGAAGAAAATACATTCCCATTCATGCCAAGTGGAGTTTATTTTATGATGTGGGTTTATCCGGTGCCATCAATAAAACTAAAAATGTAGCCTCAGGTTCATTATCCGGCACTTATCCTTACTTTGAACTTAATGGCTATTCAGTTAAGGTATTTGGCTATCCCGGTATTGCTTATTTTATTAAAAGAAATTTTTTGGTGGACATATCGCTACCTAATTTCTTAGTAGCGAATTTTTGGCATCAGAAATATGTATATCCTCCGTTTAATGGTGTTAATCAATCCAGTTATTCTAACTCTTTTAATTTCAACAGTACCGTTACTTCGGGTAATTTTTTTAATAATATGGCCATTAATTTCCGGTGGATATTACGTTAACATAAACAATAGCTCCTCGCAATAAAAAAGCCATCATTACTAACTGTGATGGCTTTTTGTTGTATATGTATCATGCATGAATTAAGCAATTTCCCATACCTCACGTCCCCTTAGCAGTTTATCTAAATCGCCTTTGCCTTTTGAGGTCACTACTTCTTCAATTTGCATGGCCATTACTTCTTCATAACAAGGCCGGTTGGTTTCATAAAACACACCAAACGGACGGGGAAAATGATTACTGGTTTTATGTGGATCATCAAACATACGTACCAGAATTTGTGCTTTGTAAAAATCGTGTTCATCATGTATCCACAAATCATCGGCAGTATATTCAGCACTTAATTCAACTACCTCGGGCTGTAATCCGTTTAAGCGAATACCTTTGTTTTGTGCAGCACCAAAAATCAGTGGTTTGCCTTGTTCTAAGTATAAGCCTTCTTCTAATTTAGTAGCTTTTTCGGTAAAAAGTTCAAAAGCACCATCATTGAAAATATTACAATTTTGATATATTTCTACAAATGAAGTGCCCTTGTGTGCCGCAGCGCGTAATAAAGTTTGCTGCAGGTGTTTGGGGTCGCGGTCCATACTGCGGGCAATAAAAGTACCATCCGCACCTAAGGCTAATGCCAGCGGGTTAAACGGGTGGTCAATACTGCCATAAGGGGTTGATTTGGTAATTTTATGCTCTTCTGATGTGGGCGAGTATTGCCCTTTGGTTAAACCATAAATCTGGTTATTGAATACCAGCATATTTACATCAAAATTGCGGCGCAATAAATGAATGGTATGGTTTCCGCCAATACTTAAGCTATCGCCATCACCGCTAATAATCCATACACTTAAATCAGGCCTTGCTGCTTTCAGGCCACTTGCAATGGCTGTTGCTCGTCCGTGAATGGAGTGCATACCAAACGTATTCATATAATAAGGAAAACGGCTGCTACATCCAATTCCCGAAATAATGGCAAAATTTTCTTTGGGAATGCCTAATGTGGGCATTACTTTTTGTACCTGTGCTAAAATAGAATAATCGCCGCAACCGGGGCACCAGCGTACTTCTTGGTCGGTGGCAAAATCTTTGGCTGTTAAGGTAGCTGTGGCTACAACTTCGCTCATGGCTTATAATTTATTTCAATAAATGGGTTAGCGAATTTACGTAATTCTTCCCGCTGCTGTTCTAAATTTTTTGTAACTCCTCCCAATATTCGGCCCCACGGCGGGTATGGGGTATTACAATCGTACCACCCACAATATTGGCAATGGCAAATACTTCATAAATGGCTTCGGTACCAATACCCAATTCTTTGCATTTGCCCAAATGGTATTTAATACAATCATCGCAACGTAAAACCATACTGGCTACCAAACCCAGCATTTCTTTGGTGGCGGCATCCAATACACCGGGTTCATAGGTATTGGTATCTAAATTCCATAATCTTTTTAAAACCAGGTTGTTTTTACTCAGAATGACTTCATTCATTTTTAAACGATAGTCATTAAATTCATTTACAAGTTGACTCATGGCAATATATTTTTTGTAAAAGTATTGTAAGCAATCGATTGCGATTGTCGAAATAAGTTAATTGTAACATGCCATTTCAGCTATTTAAAAGGTTATTGTATAATTTGCAGCTTCAATTGATATAATATGAGCAATAATTTATTTCATTTTGGCATGATTGGCTTAGGCACTATGGGCCGTAATTTGTTGTTGAACTTAGCCGATCATGGCTATTCTGTTATTGGTTTTGATAAAGATGAACAAAAAGGAGCCGCATTGCTCAATGAATCAACCCCACAACATAAAGTTAAGGCCGTTAGTAGTTTACAGGAAATGGTGCAACAGATAGAGCAGCCTCGTAAAATAATGATGCTGGTACCTGCAGGCAAACCCGTAGATGATGTAATAGAAAGTTTATTGCCTTTATTACAACCCGGCGATATTGTAATTGATGGGGGTAATTCTTTTTTTGAAGATACTTTACGCAGAACAACTTATATGCAAAGCAAACAAATGCACTTTGTAGGGATGGGTGTTTCGGGTGGTGAAAAAGGTGCCCGTTTTGGCCCCAGCATAATGCCCGGTGGTGATGTGGCTGCCTGGAAAAACCTGCAACCTTTATTAGAAGCGGTGGCTGCTAAAGTAAATGGTGAACCTTGTGTAGCTTATATGGGTAAAGATGCCGCCGGCCACTATGTAAAAATGGTACATAACGGTATAGAATATGCCATTATGCAATTAATTAGTGAGGTGTATGATGTGCTAAGAACCGGATTGAGCTTATCCAATGCTGAAATGCATCAGGTATTTGCCAAATGGAATGAAGGGGAATTGAAAAGTTTTTTAATTGAAATTTCTGCACAAATTTTTTTACAAAAAGACCCGGAAACCGGGAAAGACCTGGTAGATGTTATTTTAGACAAAGCGGGTTCTAAAGGTACCGGAAAATGGACCAGTCAGGAAGCTATGAACCTGCCCATTAGTATTCCTACTATTGATATTGCGGTAGCATTCAGAGATATTTCAGTATATAAAGAGGAGCGTATTGCAGCAGAGGCATTGTACCAACCTGAGCGTAAAAAAATTACTGCAGACAAAGCCGCATTTATTGAGCAATTAGGTCATGCCTTACAGGCTGCTATAATGATTTGTTATGCACAGGGATTAGCCATGTTACACAAGGCTTCATCCGTTTATAATATGGATATTCCTTTAAAAGATGTAGTAAAAATTTGGCGTGGCGGCTGTATTATTCGCTCTTTATTGTTAGAAGATTTTTATACAGCCTATCAAAACAATGCTGATTTAGCCAACATTTTATTAGATCAGCAATTGGCGAAACTCTTGCAATTGAAAGAAACTGCTTTGCGCAATGTAATTGTACAGGCCGTACAAAGCAAAATTGCAGTAACCGGTTTAATGAGCGCATTGGGTTATTTGGATGCGTATACCGACGGAAACATGCCGGTAAACTTAATACAGGCACAACGTGATTTGTTTGGAGCCCATACTTATCAACGTATTGATAAACCCGGTACCTTTCATACACAGTGGGATTAATCCTTCTGCACCTATTTGATCTATTTAAATTATTTATAACACGATATTTATGCCAACAGAAAATCATCTTCCCCCGCCAACCGTTGTTTTTATTTTTGGCGGTAGCGGCGATTTAAATCAGCGTAAACTTTCTCCTGCATTATACAACCTTTTTTTAGATGGCTATATGCCTAATCAATTTGCCATTGTTGGGCTAGGTCGTACTGCTTATACCAACGAAAATTTTAGAGAAAGGTTATGGAAAGGTATTGATTTGTTTAGCCGAAGTAAAGATGACCCAAAATCCGAACAGCATTGGAATGAGTTTAGCCAGAACATTCATTATATTGCTATGGATGGGGAAGATGCATCATCCTATAATAAATTAAGTGATTTTGTGGGTGTTAAAAATAAAGAGTGGAATGTAAAACCACAGGTGGTTTTTTATCTGGCTGTGGCTCCGCAATTGGTACCCGATATTGCTACTAGTTTAGGAAAATTAGAGATGAGCAATATTGCCAATTGTGTGCGTATTGTAATTGAAAAACCTTTTGGCCACGATCTACAAAGTGCGCACGACTTGAATGCTTTATTGAAAAGCATGTTTAAAGAAGAGCAGATTTATCGTATTGACCACTATCTCGGAAAAGAAACTGTACAAAACATTTTGGCTTTTCGGTTTGCCAATGCCTTGTTTGAACCTATTTGGAACCGAAATTATATTGACCATGTTCAAATTACCAATGCCGAGACCGTTGGTGTGGAAGAACGTGGCGGTTATTATGAAAAAAGCGGTGCCCTGCGCGATATGGTACAAAACCATATACTGCAATTAATTTGCATGATTGCAATGGAAGCTCCGGTTAGTTTTGATGCCAATGAAATAAGGAATAAGAAAGTTGATGTATTGAATGCCATTCGTAAAATTACCAAAGAGCAGGCGCATGAACATGCCGTGCGTGGCCAGTACAGTGCCGGTTGGATGAAGGGTAAAGAAGTAAAAGGATATAGAGAAGAACAAAATGTAAGCCTTAACTCAAACGTTGAAACTTTTGCTGCTGTTAAGTTTTTTATAGACAATTGGCGTTGGCAGGATGTTCCTTTTTATGTACGCACCGGTAAATACCTGCATGAAAAAACCACTATTATTACCATTCAGTTTAAACAGGCGCCCAAATTTGCTTTTCCGCCGGAAGCCGCAGAAACCTGGCGCCCCAACCGTTTAACCATCAGCATACAACCCAATATGGATATCCGGCTGCGTTTTCAGGCCAAAAAGCCTGGACAGGATATAACACTGAATCCGGTGGATATGATTTTCAGCTATGCAGATGCATACGATGGACACGAACCCGAAGCCTATGAAACCCTTTTGCTGGATGTAATGCAGGGTAACGCTACCCTGTTTATGCGCGATGATCAGGTAGAAGCTGCCTGGAAAATTATTATGCCTATTTTGGAAGCCTGGCAAATCAGGCCACCGGTTGATTTTCCGAACTATAGCCCCGATAGCTGGGGGCCTGAAGATGCCGAAGCCCTGATAGCAAGAGATGGCCATAACTGGATTACCTTGCCCTTGCCACACAAAGAATAATTTGTGGAAGCGGGATATTTTAAGCGATCATTACATTTGTTGCTAAGTTGAATGGGTAAAACCAACGTGGTACCCTTGTTGTAAATAAGAATTGTTGATATTTAAAATAGATGAAATGTCCTTACATATAGAACCCAATGCTGATGCATTGATGCATGCCGTTACCAATTGGATGGTTGATTTAATTGCCAATACTTTAAAACAACAAGATCGGTTTACCCTTGCATTATCGGGTGGCAATACGCCTAAAAGTTTGCACCTATTGCTTGCATCAGATGCTTATCGTCATGAAATTGACTGGTCAAAACTGCATTTCTTTTTTGGTGATGAACGTTTTGTGCCTTTTAATGATGAGCGGAACAATGCAAAAATGGCTTTTGATACCTTGTTAAATCATGTACCCGTTCAGCCGGAGCAGATTCATATCATGCAAACGGAACATATTACACCCGAAGCTTCTGCTGCAGCCTATGAAAAAATTTTACATCAATATTTTAACGAGCAGCCCTTTAGTTTTGATCTGGTTTTGTTGGGAATGGGAGATGACGGACACACCTTGTCGCTATTTCCCGGAACGGCGGTCATAGATGAAACAAAAAAATGGGCTACCCATTTATGGCTGGAGGCGCAGCAAATGTACCGTATTACATTAACAGCACCCATTGTCAATCAATCGGCGCAGGTGGCATTTATTACCACGGGTGCCAATAAAGCAACTGCTTTAAAAGCGGTGCTGGAAGGGCCTGTAAATGTGCATCAATACCCTTCACAAATTATTCGCCCCAAAGGCAGCCTGCACTGGTTTACTGACTCGGCAGCTGCGGCATTATTAACACATACAGCATAAATAAAACCCGGGTGGAAAACCATCCGGGTTATTCAGTAAACAAAGCACAATAAACAAATTTACTCGTAGCTATTTCTTTGGTTCTACCTTACAGGTTTTAATACCAAAAATGGTATATAAGGGGCAAAACGAAATAAATGAGGTAGCCAGAAAAACTGCACCCAAAACCAATAAAATAATTCCTAATGTGCCTGTTACGGTTTGCGTAAAATACAATATGGCAAATACAATGGCCAGTATTACGCGAATAATGCGGTCAGCACCGCCCATGTTTTTTTTCATATACTTGTATTTGTTGTTTAAATATTTGAACAATTTGATTGAAACATGATATAATTACCAGTTTAAGTATCCGGCAAAAGTGCCTGAATAATTCCCGCTACACCCCAAGCCAATAATGCACAAATTATACAAACCAATAAAAGCTTCAGCCAGGTACCTTTCATGCAGATATAAAATTATATTGTTTGTTTGGTTAGAAACATGACAAAAGTCACTTTCATCGTTTTTACCATTTTACTTGTAGCGACAAGTTGAATACCCTGCCTTCCAATGGTCCCCAGATATCACTAAACACCGGATTGGAATAAGGCGGATAAACCAACTGCCAGTAATTGCCCTCTTTAAAGTTAAACAGATTTTCACAATTCAGCACTACAGATATTTTCTTGTACCGGTAATTGAGCATGGCGGCCGAAAGAATATAATCTCTGGTGCTTGTGCCATCTTCTAAATATTGTTTTCCTGTATAAGACAGTTCTATCCCAATCCTAAAATGGTTTTCCACCTCAAAACTGGCCAGTCCGGCAATTTTGTGTTTGGCTATTAAGGGAAAGTTGGGTGCCTGCAAATCATATTTTCTTTGTGTATTGGTATATACATACCCTAAATACAATTCGGTTTCATCTTCTCTTGCCTGCAAATAGGTTTCAAAACCAGTTGTGGTAATATTTTGCCGTGCATTGTACCAGTGCATGTTCAATGGATTGGTGAGCGAATCGAGCAATAAGGGATGCTGAATGGCCGTATAAAAAAAACTCTGATTCAGGGTAAACTGCCATTTTTCTCCCCGCCATTTGTAGTTGATGTCGATGTTTGCGCCAGTGCTTTTCTCTGCAACAGTGCCGGGTTTATAGCCGGCTAAGTAACGGTAATCGCGTTCATCAACATCTCCTGAAAATAAAGAGGGGGTTTTATAACCCATGCCACCACCCAAACGCATGGTTAATTGAGAGCTCAAGCGATACATGAAAGAAATACGCGGCAATAAAAAATTGCCATAAACGCTATGATGGTCGGCTCGTAACCCGGCTTCTGCTGTTAACGCAGGTGTTATTTTCCAATCGTCTTGAACATATCCGCCAATGGTATATCCATTTTCATTGGTTAATAAAGTACTATCCGGTTGATGTTTCATAAATGCATCACCGTTAAAGTTGAGTCCGGCAATCCAGTTATGTTGTGCCGATTTTTTACTGTATGCCAACTCGCTATACCAAAGGTTTTGCTGTGCCTTCATGCCAAACAAATCGGTAATAGCCTGCCGGTTATAGAGGCTGGTGGTGGCTTTCAGGCTTAAACAGGCACCGTTATTTAAAGTGTTTTCCCAATCGGCATCAAGGGTATGCCGTAAGCTTTTGTTTTGAATAAAGAATTGATGTGTTGCAGTGGCTTTTCCATCTAACACCTGCATATCGCCACCCTTCCTGTTTTCTACATTCAAGGTATAGCCTAAAATAAGGGTACTGTTTGGGTTGTTGTATAGAAAAACACGGGGATGCACAAAGATACTTTTTACATCGGGTACGGTACTAAAGCCATTGTTGTACACATCTACCGCCTGTTGTAAGTTGCCTCCTGCAAACAGGGTATAACCAGTTGTATGGTTTCGAGCGGAAGAAAACACATTGAGATTGTTTTCTAATAATGATGTTCTGTTAATGATAAAACTATTTTCAGGTTGTTTGCGATTGGGGGTTTTTGATACTAAGTTCATCATTCCGGCAATGGCGCCGCCGCCATATAAAGTAGAAGAGGCACCTTTAATCAACTCTACTTGTTTAAGGTCCAAAGGCGGAATTTGCAACAGTCCAAAACTACCGGAATAACCCCCAAACAGCGGCATGCCATCTCTCAATATTTGTGTGTACCTGCCGGGTAAGCCCTGTATTCGCAAATCGGCATTGCCGGTGGCTGCATTGGTTTGTTGTACCTGAATGCCGGCCACATCGCCCAACAGGCCCAGTAGATTTCCGGGATTAATTTGTGTTTCTTCTCCAATTTCTTCAGCACCAATTACTTCTACCCTGGTGGGTAAATCTTCTATTCTTGAATTGGTTTTAGAAGCAGCTACTACCACATCGCCCAAATTATTGGTATGGTTATTCAGTACAATGCTAATGGTAACAAGACCTTTAACCGGTAAATGAATTAACGAATCTTTGGTGGTAAAACCGGTATGGCTAAACCGTATATTCTGCCTTAATGCTGAAGTATTGAGTTCAAAAATAAAATTGCCGCTACTATCGGTTATGGTGGTTTTTTTTATTTCGGGCAAACTAACTGAAACGCCGGTAAGTGGCAGTGCACCTGAACTATCCTTAATCGTACCCTTTATAGTTTGTTGTGCATTAACTGACTGTAATAAAAACAGGGATAAACAAAATAAATATATACGAAGCATGATGATTCAGTTTAAATCAACAAAACAATACATTACAACAATGCAGCTCCGTTGTGAGTAAGGCATTATCCCGAATTACAAAGTTTTAGGCACTGAAAAAGGTATTTCTTAGCCACAATAGTATTTGTATTGCCATTGCCGGAATGTATTTAAATAAAATGTAACTGCATTGTTTAGCAGGTAACGGGTAATGGAGGATGAAAGATGGCACCCGGAAAGCCAGATAACAACAGGTGCAATTTGTTTACAATGGTATAGGCTTGTTGTACTATACAAGGATGGATGGTAGCAGAAAATTGAATAGGATTATAAAATAAAATATTATAACCCATGGCAGAAGCAATGGGTACCGGCAGGAAGGGATGATTGTTGGCAGAACGTGTTTCCTGCTGCTCGGTGGGGTCAAACCCTGCCAGCAATAATTTCTCGCCAATAAATTCAAGCAGGTTCATATTGTCATCTTCCTGCAGGCAATAATTATATAAAGCAATGAAACTGCGCCCTGCATTAAAATGGTTGGGCATGGTAACCAGCGTGTATAAGCTAAAGCCTGCCAGTATAAACAATAGTAGCAGCTTTTTCATGCAATGAGATATGAATTGCCGTACACGCATAACAACTTTATTCAGTTCCTTTATCCGGGAATACGGGAAATATATTTTTCAATTTCTTTAATCTGGTCAACCACCTGTTTGGTTTTAGGCTTACAGGCTTTGGCTTTTCTAAAATAATCTTTGGCAGCCCTGAATTCGCGCTTATTCATAAAAATCTGGCACATACCCAAAAAGGCCACTGCTTCACTTTCTTTATCGGGAATACCCAAACGAATGGCTGCACGCATATAAGTTTCGGCTTGTTTTAAATCGCCTTTTTGCATGGCCATCATACCCAATTGTAATTTATTGGCGCCTTCGGCTTCGGGCATGGGGGCACCCAAATCGTTGCTTTTTTTAAGGTGTTTTTCGGCGGTATCAAAATCCTGATTCATCATGGCTAAATTACCTTTTATGGTAAAATAGGTAGAGCGAACCGGTTTGTATAAAAGGTTAGGAAACCAGATTGATTTCAGTATTTTTTCTACTTCTTCTACATTGCCCTGTTCCATTGGTTCCTGAATTAAGCGCAAGGGTCCAATGAAGAAATGCGTAAAAATGGCAATCACTCCCAGAAAATACAAAACAAATGCCGGCCAAAACCCACTGGTAATGGTTACTACAAAGGCTAAAATAAATGCAACAATACCCAGCCAGAATCTATATTTAATAATCAGGTTATAAAATTTCATACGTGCTTTTATGGGCTGCAAAGATAGGGCGCAAAAGCACAAAGCGTATGCCTGATTTTTAAAGCTTTGGGCAGTGTTAAAAGCGATCGTCATTCACTTCAATCCAATTGCCTTCCGTATCCTGCAGATAAATTTGTTGTACACCATCCTGTCTTTTGGTAATACCATGCTTCTGGCCGGTCCAGCTTTGAAAGGATACCCCCAGGTTACTTAAATGTTCTATAAAGGCTTTTAAGTTGGGAACGGTAAAGCATATATGGGAGTTAATATCGTGGTTTACAATAGATTTAGCTCCCTGAATTAAGTGTAGTTGACTATGGGAGCCAATGCGAAACCACACATGCCTGCCATCGTGAAACGGTTCGGGTATGGTATCTAAATACATCACATCGTGGTAAAAATCGGCTTGTTTTTGTAAATTATAAACATAAACAGCAATATGATTAAGGGTGGGGTGTATTTCTGAAGTATGGTTTTTTTGAGCTGAAAGAGTATTGCTCACACACAATAAAACCATCAGAAAGGGGAAGATAAGCTGTTTCATACATTTATATTTAAATGGAAGTTACATGTTTTAGGCGGCTAAGCGGGGGTATTGCCCCGCCAGAAGGATTATTTAATGCTTTTTTAATTTAATGCAATGTTGAGGTGAACATGGGTTGAAAGAGGTAGGTAGAAGACTCTTTTTTAATATAGTCAAGTCTCAGCAAAACCCTCATTGTACAGAGGCGGAATACAAATTTTTTCTTTTTTCTTTGGTATAAATTGCTGCTTTAAGCACATTTTCAGCCCTTTTATAATCATTTATTGCTAATTTTCATCTATCAAAATTAATGCACATGAAACTAGGAATACTATTGCTTTGTCTGGCTGCATTCACAGCCTGCCATTCGCCGTCTGCCGACAAACGTCTGGCAAAAGCTTCAAAAGAAAACAAAAACGGATGGGTATATGTGCATTTGGAAGGCTCGCCTGCTGTTATCGGTTATCAGCATGGTTATTTGTTGGCCAATGAAATAGATACCACCATGCAGTCGGTTGCTTATTATTTAGCCCATGAGACCAAAAAAGACTGGAACTTTTACCGAGCCTGTGCCCGTAATTTTTTATGGGATAAATTAGACAGGGAATACAAAGATGAAATCAATGGCATAGTGGCTGGCTTGCACGATAGAGGCTTACATTACGATAGTTTAGACCTTACCGCTTACAATGCTACGGAAGAACTTGCATTTTATTATGTGCCCCAATTAATGAACAAGGTAAATCCGGGTAGTGGCAATAACAAGGCCCCCGGCAATTGTAGCGCATTTATAGCAACCGGCAGCTATACCAAAGATGGTAAAATTGTAATGGGGCATAATAACTGGACAGAATATATCATTGGCCAGCACTGGAATATAATTGCTGATATAGTACCCGAAAAAGGTAATCATATTATGATGGATTGCATGCCCGGATTCATCCATAGTGGCGATGATTTTGTAATTACCGGTAATGGTATGTTGATTACCGAAACCACCATTACCCAATTTTTAGGGTTTGATACAACCGGCATTCCCGAATTTGAAAGAGCCAGGAAAGTAGCGCAATATGCCAACAGTATTGATGATGCCATTGCTATATTTACCAAAGGCAACAATGGCGGTTATGCCAATGACTGGTTATTGGGCGATACCAAAACCAATGAGGTGGCTAAATTAGAATTGGGTTTAAAAGATTACCGGGTATGGCGTAGTAAGGATACTGCTATGATTGGTTCTAATTTCCCCAGCGATCCAAAACTAATTAAAGAGGAAACCACTTTTAATATAAACGATGCCACTACCAGCCCCAATGCCCGTAAGCGCAGAATGGAACAATTGGTATTGGTAGATATGAAGGGCAAATTAGATGCAGCTACCGGCCAACAAATTGAAGCCGACCATTATGATGCGTTGGATAATATGACTGCTAATAATCGTTGTGTAATTTGTGGCCATATTGATGAAGATGCCAAAGGTTGTTCGGAATGGGATTTGGCACCTTATTACCCTATGGGGGCTGTGCAAGGCAAAGTAACCACTGCTGCATTGGCTGGTAAAATGCAATTTTGGGCGCACATGGGCCACCCATGCGGTGAAGATTTTATTGGTGAAAAGTTTTATAAAGCCCATCCTGAATATGCCTGGCAATCAAAATATTTAAAAGATATGAAAGCCTGGCCATGGACATTGTTTACGGCAACCACCTATACACAACCATAATTGTAACGACATATGTAATATTGGTGTGTAGTGTATTTTTTCTGTTGTGATGCCTTTTAATTATAGCAGGAAACGCCTATATTTGTGGCCCTTTTTACCGGTAAAAAGTCAATGGTCTCATAGTTCAATGGATAGAATAGGAGTTTCCTAAACTCTAGATCCAAGTTCGATTCTTGGTGAGACCACCCTATTGCTTTCGTTGAAAAATTGCATAACATTTCTGCCCACTCTGGCTGAATAGCATCTTCGATTTATTTTTATTGAAAATACAACCAGGCAAAAAAATACAATCAATTGCTTTTTAATTGTAATACAAATACGTATAAATACGTTTTTTATGTACATATTCATGTATAATTTCGAATAATATTTTTTGCTTATGAAGTTACTTCGTTTTATAACAGCAGTAGTAGTGGCAATATCTGTTTTTTGGGTATCACTCTCCTGCAAAAAACCATCAACACTGTAGTTAAAGATACTACAAAGCCTGCCTGGCAAATGATAGCACCATTTAATGGTTATGGTGCAAATTTTTATGCAAGCAACTGTATAAATGATAGTTTATTAGTAGTAGCAACCGGCAATGTATATATTATGGCTACCATAAACAGAGGCAATTTCAATAATTTCTTTAGTTTTCCCTATCCAATACCTCTTTAAATAATCAGGCTTATATATCTTCTGTTTTATCGGGTAATTTTTGTAGTTTCTCCGGTAATAATACATTAAATGTTATGCATATTCCTTTGTATAATCAATTTTCTACCTTTACTTACATACCACAATTCACACCCGGGCTATTTAGCAGTTTTCAACAATCAACTCCTCCGCCAAATAAATGTTTTCCTGTGGGTACTTATCCGGTGAATAGCGGCCATTATATCATAACACCAGTTGAAGGGGATTACCAAACTGTGCGATTTGATCTGATCAGTTTTGATTCTGCTCAGCTTTCTTCGCAAATGCTCATTAATGGCAATGTTGTGGTTAAACAAATTAATATACATGCGGCTCTTGGAACAGTTGGCTTTGCCGGGAATGGTTATTACTGTGCTACTTTCTTCCACAAATTTTTTGTAGATTATGGAGGGCAGTTTTTTCGCATAGATACTTTGGGTAACGTTAAGGCATTTGGGTATAATCCAATAATTCCTAATATAAATAAAAATTTTGCATTATACAATACGTTTGAATACGGCCATGCCTTGTTTATAAATTCTGGTAGTGTTTTTTACTATTCAACTGGCGAGGGTGAAAACTGGCAGTTGTTTAATGATTTTTCCGGAATACTAGGTTTCCCACAATTAATTTTTAGGAATATGGGCGATAAAATTTATGCTACTTATTCCATTGGTAATCAAATTTGGCGCATTGGATTTAATGGGCGTGATGTAAACTTGAGTGAACTTAATAAAGATGGCATACAAGACTACTCCATGATAACCTTTATTTCCAGAGGTGGGCGTTATTATTTTATTACCACCTATAACGGTGTTTATTATAGAGACAGTAGTTATGTAAATCAGTTAAAATCCCCCATTCGATAAAAAATATTATTTATGAAATCGTTTTGTTTTTTAATGATATTTTTTGCATGCATTAACATGGGATGGAGAAAAAATGATAGTGTTATTTATTCATCAGCCATTATTGGCAATTGGAAATACCAAAACAGCAAAGTAGATAGTTTTAACAATAATGGAACGATTGTAAGTTCAACAGTAGTATATGCCCCATCTTTTGCTACTGATTTTTCTGATACACTGCAATTCACTGCAAAAGATACTGTTTACTACACTTATGCTGGTGTAACAACCTGGTCAACTTATTCAGTAAACAATAACCAATTACTGTTAATGGGTAGTACTGATACGGCTAAATTATCCATTACCCAACTAAATATAAATTCGTTGCAATTGCAATTCAATACCGGCACTTATGCTGTGCGCTATTATGCTAATTTCAGTAAATATTAAACATCTGCTTTATTAAGAATATTCATCTGCTCCCATTATTTGTATAAATAGAAACAAGGCATGACCGTAGTATAACCTTGAAAACTGTGTAGTAATACACCTAAAAGGACTTTTGCTGTATGTGTTACGTTAAATTTGCTGTTCTATTTTCATAACAACCTTTATGAATTTACTTTTTAGAATCGGAATAGCCCATTCAAATTCTTCAAAGCAAACTTATCTTATGACAACCATTACTTTTCAGTTTAACGGTAAAAGCAATACTGCAAAAGTTACCGAATTAATTTCTTATCCCAACACGGTGTACAAGGTAGAGGTGCATGAAGACGATATTGTAAAAGAGTTTGGCAGTACTTTTTATTTTCCTAAAACTACTTTGCAAAAAATTCAAATTCCGCCCTGTACCAAAAAAGAATTGGAACTGTATTTTTCTATGTTGCGGGAAATTTTTGATGAAGTACTGAAAAATTAATTGCATATAACAAAAATGCTCCAGCGGAGCAAAGTATCGGTAGCAGCATTATTCAATTTAT
>NZ_SCKY01000037.1:0-12247 GCF_004100315.1 Hydrotalea sp. AMD
CCTGTTCCCTCCCTGCCCCCCTTAAAACCCGAAAGACAGGGCTTAAAGAACCCCGCCGCCCCCTCCCTTCGGTCGGGCGAGCGGTAAGAAAAAGCCGGGGGGGAAAAATAACGCTTGACAGGGATTGTAAACAATGCTATAAATGAATTGTAAACATATAACAAAAGGAGGTGGGAAAAATGAGAGTCGTTAAAAGCGAAAACCTTGAGTGTCTTATAAAAAAACTCAAGAAAAACAATGAAAACGAATACATGATTGAACTTATCGCGCAGGAGATATATCTTCTTGGCGCTAAGGAATCTATCGACTCGCTTGAAAAGGAGTTGAAAACCAAATGAACACTAACAAAAGGAGGCAATATATGGTAAAAAAAGACTATCAGATGTTAACTATATTTAAAGGTCTTAATGAACTTTTCAAAAAAGTTGATAAAATATCGGATAAAGATTTAAAAGTGATTGAGCTTGATCTTGAAATTTTATATCTAATCGGAGTTAATGACGGGCTTATTCAGGCACAAAAAGCGGTTGATACAGGTAAATCATAAATGAACACTTTCAAATGAATTGTAAACATATAACAAAAGGAGGGAAAAATTATGAAGATCACAGTTTTAAAAACTCAAAGTGGCCAGCGAATATTTAATCTTTTTTATCACAGAAACGGCCGCTGTAAACTTATTGCAAAATTTTTAACGAGAAAAGCCGTAATTGAAGAAACTGAAAGATTAAACAAAAATATAGAGCAGAATTATAGTCATTTTTATTCAAATGATGTAAATGATAAATCATAAAGGAGGTTTGATATAACAGATGAACACTTTCAAATGCCGTGCCTGTAATATGTATTCTTTTTCAGCCAACCCGGATATGAAAGGACTAAAATGTCCTTATTGTGGAGGGATAGTCTTTCAAAAGGAAGCTGAGAGCGATAAGATCAGATGTGATCATTACATGGTCTGTGCTGATCGAGTTTGTGTTCATGCAAATCACCATGTAGCGCATGAACTCTGCAATCAGAGTATCTGTTATAAATTCAAAAATTCAAGGTGTTTATGAAAGGGGGTGAAAAAAAAATGAATAAAAAACTGAAGGGATCGCCGGTTGTCATCGCTTTACGCATGGAAAAGAGCATGATCACCGATCTCAAGCGGCTGGGGAAGATTGAGAAAAAGGGCCGCGCGGATCTGATCCGGCTGGCGGTAACGAAATACGTGGAAGAAAACCCGGAAAAGTTTACAAAGTAATAAAAAAAACCACAAGGAGGCCAAAAAAATGGCAAAAGAAAAAGAGGAAAAGAAGGAAACGAAAAAAGGCGGGCATAGAGCCACGTATTCAACTGACAAAAAGAAAGGCGGCTACCTTGTCCGTGTCCAGGGGCCGAATGCTGAAAAATTTGCTGGCCGGGAAGTCCCCGTAACTCTTAAAAGCGGTGATGAACACCCGGAGAAGCTAACCGGTCTGATCTGGACGGGGATCGACAAGGATAGCGGCGAAAAAGTTGCCCTCTATCGTTTCGAGCCGAAACCCCGCTCCGGAGACATCCCGTTTTAAAATTCGTTTGACAGGCGTAAGGGGATATGCTATAAGACGCTATCCCCTTTAGTTTGCCGCCGCATCTAAAGGGGGCCTCTTTTCACATATCCCCGCATTCCATTATATCAGGGTTTAACGGTATCCGCCAATGCCTAAAAAGCCTAACCGCTACACTATTAAAAAAGTTACCCGTTTCAGAAGCCCAAAAACCGGACGATTCCAAAAAAGACGAAAAACATCGATTGAAGAAGTTTACGAAACCCAGTACACAGAAAAGGGCCAGAAATTGCGGACGGCGCGGGCCTATAAACAGGGTAAAATCGTAACGGTAAACGTGGACGAAACGGATGGCAGCGTTTCCCGCGCGCTTAACCGCAAAGGCTGGTTGGCCGTAAAAAATTACAAGGGTGCAAAGCAAATTGTCATTACGATCAAGGGAAAAGATTACCGGGACAAGGAAAAACGGATCAAGGGCATTATCGACCTTGACAAGGGCGAGCAGAACATCGGTAATGTTATCACGGGCCGCATTATTGGGCTTATTCATGATCGTGGTTATCGTCCTCAATATTCGTTAAACATTGTCGATTGGTCTAAGACAAAGGCCAGCAAAAATTTTTCGCGCACGAAAAAACAACTGCACGATCTCAATATCACAATCGAGGTGAGAAAATGAGCGTTCATTTTTCAAGCCAAAGACAGAACTGGAAAACCCCGGTAAAATTTTACGATGAACTTAATAAGGAATTTTCTTTTGACTTTGATCCTTGCCCGCCTGATCCGGCATTTGACGGTTTATCAATAGAATGGAAAAAAAGGAATTTTGTAAACCCGCCTTATGGAAAAGTATTACCCTTATGGGTTGAAAAGGGCTATCATGAGGCGCAAAAAGGTAAACTTGTCGTAATGCTGATCCCTTCCCGAACCGATACGCGCTATTGGCACGATTTTATAATGAAAGCTAAAGAAATACGTTTTATAAAAGGGCGGCTTAAATTCGATGATCAAAAAAATTCCGCGCCTTTTCCGTCGTGTATAGTGATATTTTAAAAATGAAATTTAAACTCCTCGCCCTTGACACGGAAGACGACTCAAACGGCCATGTCCAGATTATAAATTTTTTCGACGGAGAAAAGCATTACACTTTCACCGGGCCTGATATGCGACTTGAGGCGTGGACGTTTCTTAAAGAACTGCCGCCTTGCCAGGTATGGGCCTGTAACCTCGAATACGATCTCATAAACCTTTTTGGGGATTGGCTTGGCTCGATGGTAACGTTACAGTACACAAAAGGAGGTCTGATCCGTGGAAGTTTTAGAGACCGTGCTGGCATTACTTTTTATGATAGCTTACGTCATTGGCCGATTGGGGTCAAGGGTATGGGTGATATTATCGGGTTACAGAAAAAAGAAGTGAACGGCAATTTTAATGATATTGATTACTGTCAGACAGATACTGAAATAGTCTGGCGTTTCGTTTCGACAATGATTGACCGCTATGAAGATTTAAAATTAAAATGCAAGGCAACCCTTCCGGCCATGACGTTACAACTTTTGGAGCGTTTTTATAAAATCCCCCGAAACTCGATCCCCGCCGATCTTCAGGATTTTTTCCGGGGCGGGTATTACGGGGGCCGTGTGGAGATTTTCCGGCTTGGAGAGATTGAGGGTCAGATTAATTACTATGACATTAATTCCCTTTACCCGTCCGTAATGAAAAACGGCCTATATCCCGATCTTGACACTTTTTACGAAACCGAAAAACCAAATTTTGAAAAAGAGGGCATAGCGGAGGTTGAAATTGAATATCCCCGTGATCACTATATCACCGCGGTTCCTGTACGGACTGATACGGAGATCATTTATCCTTATGGGCGGCTCGCCGGAAAATGGTGTTATCCTGAAATTAGACAGGCTCTTTCGGACGGCGCAAGACTTATTAGAGTAAAAAGGGCTATTGAATTTTCAAAAACCTGCAAACCCTTTTCCGGATATGTCGATTATTGTTATGCGGCCCGTCTTGAGGCCAAAAACCGGGCCGATAAACTCGACGATGTTTTTTGGAAACTATTCCTCAATTCCTGTTACGGAAAATTCGGCATGGGTGGGGAATTATCCCTGATATACAATAACCGCGATCTGAAAATAAAAAGCAAGGCCAGTTATGTCAATGTAATTTGGGCGGCTTACGTTACGAGTTATGGCCGCTTACGGCTTTTAAAAGAATTGCGGAGCGTAGAACCTTATTACTGTGATACTGATAGCGTTTTCACATCGGACGAATTACCTGAAGGAAAAGATCTTGGCGAAATAAAACTTGAGGGAAGATTCAGGAAATGTCAATTTATCGGAAATAAAATATATACCTTGACAGATAATAAAAATAATGTTAAAGAAAAGGCCAAGGGAATTAATAAAAATGTTGCCGGGGATTTTATAAGGACTGGTAAAGCAGTCTTTAAAAAACCCATGCGTTTTAGAGAGGCCAGAAAATCTATAGCCGGGATCGCTAATAAATGGTACACGGTAACAAAAGAAAACCGGAAATCATACTGCAAGCGCAGGATCTTGAAAGACGGATCGACGGAACCATGGAATATAAAGGATTTTAAAATATGAAATTAATGAGATATATTTTCCATAAGGTTGAATGTCTGGTCTGTCATATATTTTTTCTCAAAAGGGATTTTGAAGAGCATTTTATTTGCCCAATGTGTGAAAATTCTCATAGCATGAATTCATGGAGAAATTAAAAATGAAAAAAAGAAAAATCCCGGCTTCAAAACGTAACAGATTAAAACTGATCTTTGAAACGATCTTTATCGAGTATTTTAATATAAATCTGTTAAGGGGGTTTTATGGCTTTTGATCGCAAGGCTTTAAAAAAATATCTGAAGGAAAACCCGGACGACCGGGCGGCCCTGCTCGAAGAACTTGGAGTAAGCGAAACAGGCGATCCCGATCTTCTTGACGCGATCACATCTTTAACCTCGCGCGTTGACGCTCTTGAAAAAATAAAACCGTCCGGGAGCGGAAACGATCCCGAACCTAAACCCAAAACCCCGGCGGGATTTTTCGAGTCGGTTTTCGGATTGCCAAAAAAATAAAATGAAAATCAAAGGCCATGCGGGGCCGAAAAAAGGGGGCCTCGCATTATGGGAATTGAAAGTCAGGAAACAACTCCGGCGGCTGTCGGCGGCGTACCAAAGTTTGAAGGGTCTAAAGGCGGCAGTTCGCCTTTATCGGGCTATGAAGAAAAGAGGCGCGGACGCGGGCGGCCTCCGGGGTCAGGCGCAAAGCCTCGGCCTGGAAGTCTATCGGATAAACCACAGGAAGCTGATACTGCTGGCCTTGATGAACTTTATAAAGGTGAAAACTGGCAGGAAATAGCGGCCCTTCCTTTCAACGTCCGGCGCGCCATGACGGGTTCCGACGTTTTCCAACTCGATTCCAAACAGAAAAAAATCCTCGGCGATAGCCTCGCGGCCTCGATGAAACTCCTCGGCATGATTGACCCTAAATACGTCGCTTTGACGATATTCGGTGTAAACATTACGACCATATGGGCCGAAAAGGAGTTAATCTATGCTCTTGAAAAAAGAAGCCAGCGCGGAACCCCGGAAACTGAAAAAGCCGTTTGAACGCGATATTTATCAGATATTCGGGCAGACGGGGACTGGCAAATCGCAGTTTACGAAGCGGAAGATCAAGGAGGCCAAGCGCGTTCTTGTAATCGATCCACAGGACGAATACTGCGGTATTCAGCACTTTGACTCGATAGACGAAATCAAGGAGCATATCGAGAAGAACCCCAAAGTCTTCAGGATCGGGGTATCCGATCTCCGTCTTTTTGATGAATGTTGTGATCTCATTGCCTGTTGTCCATCAAGCCTGCTGGTGGTCGAGGAAAGCCAGCGCGTGATCCCGCCAACGGGCCGCCCCCCTGAAAGTTTCGAGGATTTGATCTATCGGGGCCGACACAGCGGAACGAGTATTTTACTTGTAGCACAGCGTCCGACAACCGTCAATATCGCAGTCCGCTCACAATGGAATTACCTGATCTCTTTCAGGCAAACGGAGAGGCGGGACATAGGCTGGATTGAGGATGTAACGGGTTACGAGATCGAGGAAGAGATCAGGAACCTTGAGGTAATGGAATACATCGAGATCAACCGGGACGGATACGAAAAGAAAAAACTCGCGGGGGGGTTTGTAAAATGATAAAAATCATAATCGAGAATATTCAAAAACATCACAGAGATTGGCCAATGTACGGGGATGGATTTAAACAAGTTATCATATCAAAAAATGATCAGATAATTTTACATATTTTTATGAGAACCTCCTCATCTCATTTAATGCTGGAAAATGCTTTAAAGCTTTTACATGAGGTTGATTTATGATTATTGAGCAGACTAAAGCAGAGGCAATCATAAACCAGTACAGCTACTTCTGGTTCATGTACCGTTTCCTGATGCGGCGCGATCCCTATTACGGCTGGCTGTTATCCCACATTTCGAGGTTTTAAAATGGATATGACTTTACCTGAATACAAAACCCTTATGAAAAGAGCCGGATGTCCTTACCCGCCCTGTATGTTTACGGACGACGAAAAGGCTTTCAGTTATTGCCAGAAAACCGGGTATGAATGTATTGTTTTTAAATCATTTGTAGTCCGATCCCGGATACGGCGCAATTCAAACAGCCGTAAATTCCCCCGGCTGTGCAGACCGAATAATCAGATCAGAGGGCTAAATATTTTTCATAATCGGCTTGACAGAATTTAAGTTTTAATATAATCTGATTTTAAATTTGAACTCGTAGAGATTAAGGCCATGCGGGGCCGCATACCCGGCATGGCCTTTTTCTTTTACGAGAAAAACTTTAAAAGGAGTACGGCCATGCACATAAAGCATTACGCGATACTGATAGTCTCGACTACGCTTTTCGCGCTTGTGGGGATTTATCTGCTGAATCAGTTTTCCGTGACAAAGCCTTTCGTCGCCAAGGCGATTCAGGGCTAGATCGATCTCTTTAAGGGTAGCGGCCCGGTAGAGGACAAGCCAAAACACTTTAAAGGAGAAAAATACCATGCCAGTAACGCAGCCCGATTTGGGGCAGAACGAAGCGATACTTCAGGGGCAGAAAAGGGGCAACTATGAAATGGTCGAAATATTCCGTGGATATGCCCTCAATATCGGCGGCCCCACTTACATCAATTCGCCGATCCCGGTAAATAACCCCATCATAGCCGCGATCATAAGGGTAAATATTACCCTTACAGTCGGGACGGGCACCGGAGCGATAGCGGAAGGTGAGCTACTCTTTACCAAGGCCATTTCCTTCAGGTCGGACAAAAACGAGTTTTTCCTTAAGAATGTTCCGGGCCGGGGCCTCTACAGGCTTAATCAGATCGAATTCGGAACGCATGGACAGAAGGACGCGGTAGCGGCCTCGAACGGCACATATTCGCAGCTGTACGTCCTTCCTTTCGTTGACTTCTCCATGCGCCATCCTTACGATACCGTATTCGATCCGCAGGGCCGGGGATATAAGTCGGTCGAACTGGCCATTACCGTGGGCGGGGTCGCCGATCTTCTCGGAACCGTCGGAACCTCAAGCGTAACGGCAACTGCCGATATGGAATTTGTGCAGATGAGAGAGACGGTCGTCCCGGCGGGTATCAAGCCCCGGTACGTCAGGGAAATCGGGAATGTCCAGCCCGCGAACCTCGCGAACCAGCTCTTTCAGGATTTGGAAAGGTCGCCTGATCTCGCTTACACCGGTCTTATGGTGCAGACGGCTAACAACGCGACGGTAGGCGTGCCGTTTACCGGGACACCGACAAACACAACTCTTACGGATATCTCCGTCGAAACAAACAACAGCTATCCGGTCAAGTCGATCCTTTACGCTCTTCTTAACTACTTTAACAATTTCAGGGCCGCCAACACCGGATGGCCTGTCGGGTATATTTACCTTGATCTCCTCGGCTACGGCAAGCAGGAGCAGGACGGCAGTTATCTCGGCGCGCTCTACTCCGCTAAATACGGAAAGCTGAGGATCAACAGCACCGCCGGAGCACTATGGTACTCGCAGATGTCGATCCTTTACGACAGCATCCGCGATCTGAAGCCTTAAGAGAAAACTCCGGCGCGATCCCACCGACACGCCGGGGCCTCCGGGCCGGGGGTCATGATCTGGCCCCCGGCTTTTAATAAAACCAAAGGAGCAAATTATGATAGAAATTTACAGAATTAACCCGAACCTTACGAAAGACTTCATGGGCCGCTTCGATACGATCGAAGAAGCCCGCGCCTACAGAAATCATGCGCCGGAAGTGGCCTTTTCAGCCGTTTCGGTCGACGGTATGACGGTCGCAGACGTGAACGGCGCGATAACCTCGCGCATGGCAACCGATCCCCGCGCCTGCGGTTGCAAGATCGCCGATCAGTTCAAAGCCGAGAAGGGCGCGAAATCAACCCCGGTCGAACTCTAAAAAACGATCTGAAAAGGAGGTCGTAAAATGGGTCTGGCCGATGATATAACAGGGGTATTTGACTCCGTTTCGGATACCGTGTCGACTGTTTCAACCGACGTCTCAACGACGCTCGCCGGGGTTGCGAACGCCGGAACGTCTTTCAATGCGATATTCGGCGACACTACAAAAGGAACGCCTAACGCGCCAAAAACGGCGGGCATGGACTCGAAACTGGTTCTTATAGGGCTCGCGCTCCTTGCTATCGCGTTCCTTTGGAAGCACCGGGGGTGATATGAGACTTGGCAGCGATCTGGAGGCATTTCTTTTTAACCCCGTAGAGGTCTTAAGCGGGACTTATAAATGGCCTGACGCGTCCGGGGTCGATCCGAACGGAACGGGGCCGGGTAACACCATAGGCCCGTCCGCGCCCTCGCCATCCGGGGCCAATGCTTCAGGGCAGACATGGGGCCAATGGTTTTCCGGGATGTTTATAGGGACCGGGAAAACCACCGGGAATTTCGTCGGTTCTACGGTCGCGGCAACGGTTACGCCGCTTCTCCCGATCCTTATAATCCTTCTGGTCGTGCTGGTCTTTACAAAAGTATTCGCGGACAGGGTGGCGGGGTCTATATGACAACAGGAAACTTCGGGACGCAACCGATCAACCCTCAGGGCGATAAAACCACGACCGAACGGCTTTTAAACGGCATACTCAATATTCTTAATCAGATATTGCAGTTGCTTACGCCGACCGCCCGGATGCCGCAGATCATAAACCAGCCTGTAGCCGGGGCCGGAGCCGCAAATGAAACCAAATGCCCGCTCCCTCTAAAAGTCCGGGCTATGATGATCAAGGCGCGGAACGCGGATATACAGATCGCATTTCAGGCTGGCGATAGCGGGACTTATTACATCCTGCTGCCGCAGGGTGCGAGCATTTTTCAGGACAATATAAACACCTATATCGACGGTATCTTTTTTCAATCGGCTTCGGCAAACGCAGTTCTGGAGGTCCTGACATGGCGCGCCTGAGAAATATCTTCGCTGTTATCTTATGGTTTTTCTGGCACGCATCTCTGACGTATGCCGGAGGTGTAAGCAACGTCAATAACCCACCTTCAACAGGACTTTCAACGGGGGCGGTCGTGGCCGCCGCGCCGTCCGCCGCGCCGACTGAAAGCTATCTGATGGGTTATAATATACCATCGTCGGGATTTACCCGTCTTTCGCTCGGATCGAATGGCATTCTTTTAGATGGCGTATCAAACAACGCCGCCGTGATCTCGACTAACGTCACCACAACCGTTAAAGGAACGGGCGGGGTCTTGAACGGAGTCATTACTAGCACGGCGGGAAGCGCGTGGGTTGCGGCTTTTTATAATATAGCTTCAGGAGGATGTACGGGAACGCCCGGAAGCGGTTATCAATTTACCCTGTCCGAAAATACAGTAGGGCAGGTACAAATAATAAATCATACTTTTTCTTTGGGCATTTGCGTGGTAACATCAGGGACTACGCCGGGGGCTTTTTCCGTTCTTTACAGATAAAAATAAAAAGGGGGTTTTTTATGTTCTCAAGCCTTGCGACAACCATATTCGGACAGATTCTGGGGATACTCATGGGTATAATACCGATGATCTCAACCGGGAAGATCGACTGGCTGCACGTGGGCATATACGCGGCAAGCGCGGGGCTCGGCGCGGTGGCCAAGGATTTTAACCGGGATTCCACCGGAGCACCTCTAAAGTAAAGGGGCCAGCCATATGCCCCTGGTACTATTCGGGATCGCTCTATTTTTCATTTTCATTACTCCGCTTGCTGAAAACAATCAGTCCGTTCAAAACGTCCTGAACTCGGTAAAAGGTATGATCTCAAGGCCGAATAGAAATAATAACCCTGGTAATCTCATGTACGCCGGGCAGCGCGGGGCGATTGGAAAAGATGAACAGGGCTTTGCGGTCTTCGATACCGTGGACAGCGGCTGGGCGGCCCTTTACAGGCAAATACAGCTTGACGCGGGGCGCGGATTCGACCTTAAAGGATTCATAAATAAATACGCTCCTCCGTCAGCGAACGATACAAACGCCTATCTTCAATTCCTTATCGACCAGATAGGCATAAATGCAAATACCCTGCTATCGCAGATCAATGTTACCGCGCTTGCGGAAGCCATAGCGAAATTCGAGGGGTTCATCGGGTAATTGTGACAGATTACTTTTCGCTTGTAAACGCATTGCTTCTTTTGATATTGGGATTAGTCATAAAAATCGAACGGAACCTGACAAAAGTGAAAGCCGATCTCAGGGATTGCCCGCATATAAAAGAAGAATTGAAATGATTTATAACCCTCAAGACTTTTTCGCCCCGACCGGTTTTGGAATTGCAGGGCCGAAAAATAGCATATTTTTAGCCAAAGGTAGCGGAGAATTTTCAGGAACAACATACCCACAGTACGCCTCCTGGTTAATAAATACCGGTTTACTGGAAAAAACTCCTGCACCTTTATCTTCAACGGGAACGTGGGTTTTCAGGGTAAACCTTGTTCAAGATTATACAACAACTACATGGATAAAACTGGACGGCACAACCAAAACCGGTCCGCTCGCCAGTTATTTAAACGGTTGGGATCCCGATCCTGCTCAACAATCGATTCCGCTTTTTTCTAATCTGGTTTTTAAGTGGACCTGGGCAACACCTGAAACCGGGTTTAATTCGGTCATGATGAAAATCGGACCTATCGTGGGAATCGCAATCACAGCAGTTGCAACCGCTGGATTAGTTTCCGGGATTATAGCAGGTTTAGCCCCCGCCGCCGTAACTGTAGCGGATGCTGCACCATCGGGAACGCTGGCTGCTGATACTGGAACATATACCTTCGGGGCGTTTACAACCCCTTTTACCGATATAGCCACAACACCTGTGACGGATGCGATAATTGAAGGATCCAACCTCGGTGGATCGATAATATCCAGCGTTGGAACTGCCGGAAAAATAGCCACAAACGTTGCAGGGACCGCCGGAACTCTTGCAAAGACCGTACAGACTTTAACAGGCCCGGCTGCCAAAAAACCCGCCCTTAATCTCGCCAATACCCCGACTCCCGGACTGGGGGCCGGCGGTCTTCTTGGACTGGGGTTAATCGGCGGCGCAGCCCTTTTATTGCTTTTATAACAAAGGACATGCCGTGAAAAAGAGAAAAACGGCAAGACGCAGAAAAAAACGCGGGTTTTTAAACTGGTGAAAAAGACGACTCTTTATTGGATCGCCGGGATTGTCATTCTTTACTTCCTTATTATGAGAAGTAAAAATCCAACAGCTACCGGCGCACCTTCTGCAATACCTGTTCTTAATGATCCTTTTTCATTATGGTATAAATGAATGAGTCAAAAACTAATAACCGGGGTTTTAAAAGTAAATTATTTAACTCCAACACTCTGGCCGGCGGAAACAACAAGGTTTGGCTGGATAATGCGTAACCTCTCGGGCGTTACAGTTTATATAGGAGATAAGACCGTATCAAAACAAACAGGATTTCCGATTTTTCATGGTGAAATGTTCAGAGATTCGGAATTTTTTTCATATCAGGGAGAAATATGGCTGATC
Source organism: Hydrotalea sp. AMD (assembly GCF_004100315.1). Lineage (NCBI taxonomy): Bacteria > Pseudomonadati > Bacteroidota > Chitinophagia > Chitinophagales > Chitinophagaceae > Hydrotalea > Hydrotalea sp. AMD. The sequence goes on from NZ_SCKY01000037.1 coordinate 11,619, forward strand.
TCGGATTCAGGAATAGCAGTGTTTGTAAACTTTTTGAAATTTTTATCATAGTTCTTTTAACTGTATTCTGCGTAAAAAATCAGGCGCGGGCAGTTGAAGTAAACAGCAGTCCTGCTTTTTCTCCCGATTCAAAATATATCTCATTTGCAGTCTATGATTTAAATAACACCAATACAACATTATATACCGTTCCGGCTGGAAAAAAATTTTATATAACAAACGTTCATTTACAGAGTTTCATCAACGCAAACAGCAGTAAATGCAATGTGTCAGGAGTAACACCCGATGATTCAATAGTTTTTGTAAGTCATACAGAAGGAGTTATACCGGCACTCCCTGCCCTTTCCCTGAATTCAGATGTCTATTTTAACCCGCCGATAAAAATATCTGAGACCGGTTTTATTGTTCTCGCGTCTACATCGGCCTCTGCCTGGTGCACTGTTAATGTCCAGGGTATTCTAAGCTCATATTAATCTCTTCTTATCTTTTTTAACAATCATGCCGGCAGGTGTAATTGTTTCAAATAATCGCAACTATGTGCCTGTGCAAGTATACAGGTGTGCCCCGGAAGCCCCGGGGTTCTTTAAGCCCTGTCTTTCGGGTTTTTAGGGGGGCAGGGAGGGAAAAGG
>NZ_SCKY01000006.1:0-219430 GCF_004100315.1 Hydrotalea sp. AMD
CATTTCCTAAAACAGACTGATTCATCCAAAGTATTACTGAAAATAAAATGGTTGAAAAGAAGATCGATAATGCTGCGGTATCATAAATAATGGCTTTGTTTTCATCTTTCGAAGAAAAACGAAAATATGCCGTTTCAAAACCATAAGTAAATAACACATTTAAAATGGGAATAGCCGCATAAATTAATCCCATTTTTCCATAATCGCTGGTTTTGGCCAGTCCATAGGTTAATAGCGGGGTTAAAAGATAGTTGATAAACCTTGCGGCAATAGAACTTACCCCATACCACATGGTTTGTCCGGCTAATTTTTTGATACTGCTCAATAGTAATCCTTTTTATTGGGCGCTAAAATAACGAATCGATTACAGTAAGCACAAAGGTTTAGCAAATAGTTTAACAGTTCCATTTAATGCACATGCATAAAAGGAGGTGTAATGGTGTATCCGGGAGGAGCAAATCGCGGATCTTTTAAAAATGAACTATCCGTTAATGTATATAAAAAAGCGGTTAATTGTCCAATTTCATAATTCGATAAAGGCAGTTTGTTCCGTAATAAACTATCCGTAGTGGGGCCTACTATCATTGATTTTCGGTAATGATCAAATACATTAATTAGAAAAAAGAAACGTCCGTCATGCCCATAAGGCTGGGTAACAGCCACATTGCGCAGGCTGGGCACTTTAAACTTCAATGAATCGGCCGGATTACCGGTAATTTTCATACGGCCCATATCCTGCAGCACATCATCTGCCGGCAGTCCGGTATTGCGATAAGAAAAGTCGGTAAACAAAGGTTCTTTATGACAACTCGCACATTTTTGTTTAAAAATAGCATGGCCTAAACTTTCGGGTAAATTAAAATGAGCTTCACCACGCATTACTTTATCGTATTTGCTGTTACTGCTTACCAACATCAGTTCAAACTGGCTCAGGGCCTGCATAATACGTTTGGTATTAATTTCTTTTGTACCAAAAGCCTGTTTAAAAAGCGTTGGGTATTCGGAATCTGCATTGAGCTTTTTAATAATGTTTTCAATGGTTTCGGCCATTTCATTCGGTGCAGTAATAGGCGCCAGTGGCTGTGCATCTAAATGATTAATACCCCCATCCCACATGAATGCTTTTTGCCAGGCTAAGTTTTGTAAAGCAGGTGCATTGCGGGTAGTAAGTGAATTATCATAGCCATGACTTAAATTATGATCGTAAGTAGCAAATGCTGCAAACTGTTGGTGGCAACCGGCACAGGGAAAATTACCATCCTTACTCAATCTTCCATCATAAAATAATTTTCTACCCAATTCAAAACCCTGGACGGTTAAAGGGTTTTCTTTAAAATTATACACAGGCTGCGGCCATCCGGGTGGTATTTTAAATACCAACGGTGTAGGCTTACTGCTATAAATGGTAAAACCGGTTGCCATTATAACCAATAGTACAATTATCATTATGGTAATTTGCCACTTCATACATTTTACAAAACTTCCGTTTTAAAAATTATTCAACATTTATGATATGAAACATTTGCGCATAATTATCCGCTATTTGCATGGCCAACTTACCAGGCGAATGGCAAATAGGATGTTCTTGAATAGACAAAGGATGCGGCTTATTAAACCATGCCAATACATCTGCCCCTATGTTAATTTGATGCACCGATTTTTTTTGTGGAAGGTTGAAATGAATAACCCGCAAAGCATTTTCATTGTGTTTATATCCGCCAATATGGTAAGTTACATAATGCGCCGGCGCTTTTGATGCAGGTGAATTACCTTCTAATTTTGCAAAAATGTAACCGGTATTCCAAGTCCAGAACATACCCCGCATAGGATCTAACGAACCGGTTTGTATACCACTTACATTTTTAATACTATCTACCCCAACCGTAAATGTAATAGAAGCAATATGTTGTGGCTTAACCGGTAGGTCAATTGCTTTAAAGGCCGCATCTGTAGCATTAATTAAATAATATTCATTTTTCAATGGAATTTCATGGCCATTATCATCTTTCAGCTGAATATGGCTTATGTAAAAAAGAAAGTTCCGAAATGTAACCGGCTCATTCAAAGCGGTGTGGTAGGTACTATCTAATAACACCAAAGGTTGTTGGCCGGCCAAAGCTACAAACTTCAACTGCAGGCTTTGTGCATACAATACCCATACACACATGGTACAAAAAACAAACAGTAAAAATTTTTTACACACAACTTCTTTATTCAGTATCGTTATTGAAATATTTTTTGCGCATCAATTTTAGGTTAGCCCTTTTTTGTTTGGCCATTGCTTTTCTTTGCTTAGAAACTGCAGTAGGTGTAGATGCAATACGTGCTTTTTTCTTCACCAATGCTGCATTTACCCAATCATTCATTTTTTGAATTACTAATGCTTTATTCTCTAACTGACTTCTTGCCTGCTGCGATTTTACTAATAAAAATCCTTCCTTGGTTATTTTGTGTTGTAAATGCCTGTTAATTTGCTGTTTCTGTTCTTCGGTAAACAATGCAGATTGCATTACCGGCCATCTGCCCTCTACCATTGTTTCTACTTTATTTACATTTTGGCCACCTTTGCCGCCACTGCGGGCAGTAGAAAAAATTATTTCATCCTGAATATTTATCTTCATATTCCAGTAAAGTTAAAACTTAAGTATCAACCACCATTATGCGTATCATTATTCAAAGAGTAAGTCAGGCATCTGTAACTGTTAATAACAACATCGTAGGTACTATTCAACAGGGTTTATTGGTTTTTGCAGGAATAGTAAATGAGGATAATCTGGAAGACATTGAATGGCTGAGTCATAAAATTGTACAATTACGTATTTTTAATGATGCAGCCGGATTGATGAATTTAAGTGTGAAAGAAATTGATGGCGATATTTTACTCATTAGTCAGTTTACACTCCATGCCGCCACCAAAAAAGGCAATCGTCCTTCGTTTATCAAAGCAGCCAAACCGGAAATAGCCAATCCCATTTTTGAGCAGCTAATACTTCACTTAGAACAAGCATTGGGCAAAAAAATTGAAAAGGGCATTTTTGGAGCAGATATGAAAGTAGCTTTGCTGAACGATGGACCGGTAACCATTTTTATTGATTCTAAAAACAGAGAATAATGAACCCATTCATTGTTGTGCCATGTTAAAAGATATCAGCAACCGTACAGATTTAATGTTATTGATGAAAACATTTTATGCAAAAGCCCTGAAGGATGATGTAATACAACATTATTTTAATGAAATAGTGCAATTAAACATGGAAAAACATTTGCCGGTGATTGTAGATTTTTGGGAATCAGTTTTATTTGAAACACCGGTATACAAAGGAAATGCCGTTGCTGTTCACCAACACCTGCATGAATTAGCACCCTTTACTAAAGCGCATTTTAACCAATGGTTGCTTTTATTTAACCAAACTACCGATCAATTATTTTCAGGAAATATGGCCAAAAAAATAAAACAAAGAGCACAATCTATTGCCACCATCATTTTATTAAAAACAATTTAATCATGACAATTGCTGCCGCACAACAACAAATTGATGAATGGATAAAAACTGTAGGTGTTCGCTATTTCAATGAACTGACCAATCTGGGTATTTTAATGGAAGAAGTAGGCGAACTCAGCAGAATTATGGTGCGTAAATATGGTGAACAATCGTTTAAAGCCGGCGAAACTGAAGATGCATTAGGAGATGAAATGGCCGATGTATTGTGGGTACTCATTTGCCTTGCTAACCAAACCGGCGTAAACCTTACCGAAGCCCTGCAGAAAAATATAGAAAAGAAGACAAAGCGCGACAGCACCAGACATCTGAATAATTCTAAACTACAATAGCATAACAAACATTTGTTTGTTGAAAAAAAATTTCACTTCTATCACAGAACATTTGCATACAGTTATATTTGCACATTATGAGTACGCAACAAGACAATAGCTTTCAGACAATTATTGCCCATGCCAAAGAATATGGCTTTGTGTTTCCCAGCAGCGAAATTTATGATGGATTAAGTGCCGTTTACGATTATGGCCCTTATGGCAGTGAACTGAAAAAAAATATTAGAGACTACTGGTGGAAAAGCATGACACAACTACACGAAAATATTGTAGGTATTGATGCGGCCATATTTATGCATCCAACCACCTGGAAAGCAAGTGGGCACGTAGATAATTTCAACGATCCCATGATTGATAATAAAGACAGTAAGAAGCGTTACAGGGTAGACCATTTGATTGAAGCACATGCGGCCAAATTAGAAGAAAATGGGCAAGTAAAAGAAGCAAAGGCTTTATTGCAGGAAATGGATGCTTTATTATCGAAAGATGATTTTGCTGGTTTAAAAAATTTAATAGAATCCCATAAAATTGTTTGCGCCATTAGTGGCACTTGTAACTGGACCGATATCAGGCAGTTTAATTTAATGTTCGATACGAAATTAGGTTCTGTTACAGATGAGGCTGATACCATTTATTTACGACCGGAAACTGCACAGGGTATTTTTGTAAACTTTTTAAATGTACAAAAAACTGCCCGCATGAAAATACCTTTTGGAATTGCCCAAACCGGTAAAGCTTTCCGCAATGAAATTGTTGCCCGCCAGTTTATTTTCAGAATGAGGGAATTTGAACAAATGGAAATGCAATTCTTTGTTCGCCCTGGTACTGAAGGAGAATGGTATAAATACTGGAAACAGGCACGTTTACAATGGCACCTTAGCCTGGGTATACCTGCAGAAAAATACCGGTATCACGACCATGTTAAACTGGCGCATTATGCCAAAGAAGCCTGCGATATTGAATTTGAATTTCCGTTTGGATTTAAGGAAGTGGAAGGTATTCATTCTCGCAGCGACTTTGATTTAACGCAACACCAATTGTACAGCAAAAAAAAGATGCAGTATTTTGATGCTGATACAAATGTTGCTACCGGTAAGCCCTACGGCAATTATATACCGTATGTTATTGAAACATCTATTGGTTTAGACCGAATGTTTTTATTAATTATGGCACATGCTTACGAAGAAGAAACCATTACCAAAGAAGATGGTAGTACCGACAACAGAGTGGTAATGCATATTCCTGAAAAAATTGCACCCATTAAATTAGCTGTTTTACCCCTCACCAAAAAAGATGGTTTACCTGAAATTGCACGTGATTTAATGGATGAATGCAAAAATTATTTCAGGTGTTTTTATGAGGAAAAAGATGCGATTGGTAAACGCTACCGCAGGCAAGATGCCATTGGAACACCATTTTGTGTAACAATAGACCATCAAACTAAAGAAGATAATACTGTAACCATTCGATACCGCGACTCGATGCAACAGGAAAGAATTTTATTGAGTCAGGTAAAAGACATTGTAATGAATGCAATATTTTAACATACAACTGCACCCATTAAAAAAGCCCGTTTTACGCATTTGTAAAACAGGCTTTTTTATAAAATTTAGAATCGTTTATTCGTCAAAATCTTCGGGCAAAGGTGTTTCTTCAGTGGCACGTTCTACTTCATAGCCGGCCAATTTTAAATCATCTTCCCGATTCTCATTCCATTCTAAAATAAAATTATTACGTCCTTCGCCTACCATCATTTTCATAAACTTTTGCTGCACCAACTCAAGAATTGAGAGAAACAGAAATATAGCATGTATACGGTTTTCGCATATTTCAAAAATATTTTCAAATGAAGCTGTTTTTTCTTTGGCCATAAATTCTAACATATAATCACGGCTACCCTCAATGGTATAGTTATAACGCACAACTGTATGGGTAGGCCTATTTTGCTTTTCCTGTATACGCAGCATTACCTTTTCAAATGTTTTCATCAATTTAAAAAGTGTAATAGTTTGTATTTCGGTTCCCTCACCTGCTTCTTCTGTTATAATAGCCATTTCTTTTGGCAGATTACCGCGTTTTGCCATCAACAAACGATTGGCTTCCATTTCTGCCATTTGAGCTGCGGCTTCTTTAAAACGTTTGTATTCCAGAATTTTATCTACCAATTCCTGCCGTGGATCTATTTCGTTGCCCTGTGCATCTATTTCTTTGCGTGGTAATAATAATCTGGCTTTAATGCGCATTAATGTAGATACAAATAGTATAAATTCACTACTCAATTCTATATTCAATTTTTCCTGCGCATGAATAAAAACCAGAAAATCGTTGATGATTTTAGTAATAGGTATATTGTAAATATCTAATTCATCGCGTTCAATAAAAAACAACAACAGATCAAAGGGACCTTCAAAATGCTCAATTTTAATTTGGTAAGTTTCCTGATTCACAATTTTCAGCTTTTAGTACCCGCAAATAAAAGAAAAGGAATGGTATAAATACGCCGACAACCCTTTAAGTTATCCACCAAAAAAATCCCACAAACCTTCATTTGCAGGATTTTGAAGTAAAACTGGTTATTTTTTTAGCGCATCGCGTATTTCCATGAGTAATTGCTCGGTAGGGGTTGGTCCCGGCGGCGGAGCGGCAGCTTCATTTTTACGTTTTAACCTGTTCATGCCCTTGACCAGAAGGAAAATAACAAAAGCCAGAATTATAAAGTTAATTACTGCTGTTACAAAACTTCCCCAGGCAAAAACAGGCCCCAACTTTTTTGCTTCTACCAAAGTAAGCCCTTGTGTTACTTTTGAGGATAGCGGAAGATAAAGGTTAGTAAAATCAGCCTTGAACAAAATACCCACAACCGGCATAATTAAATCGTTTACAACAGAATCTACTATTTTGCCAAAAGCACCGCCAATAATTACACCCACGGCTAAATCCATTACATTGCCCTTCGTGGCAAATTCGCGAAATTCTTTTACAAAAGACATATTTCAGATGTTGGTTTGCTAATAAAAATATGTAAAATTCGTTGCACACACAAATTAGTTGGCTCATTTTTTTAAACCGGGGTATTGCATTTTTAAATCTTTTAAAAGTTGATGTAAAGTTGAAGCAATCATGTATTCTTTGTACCAGTGTGCATCAGAAGGAGTAATTATCCAGGGTATTTTATTACAATGATTCATACAATCTTCATACACTTCCATATATTCTACCCACAATTTAGATTCTTCAAAATCTTTTTCGTTATACTTCCATTGTTTTTTAGGGTCTTTTATTCTTTCGTCTAATCTTTTCAGTTGTTCCCCATGTGAAATATGTAAGTAAAATTTTAGAATATGGGTATTGTTGTGTTCCTCCAGTAAATGTTCAAAATCATTAATGGCATCCATCCTTTTATAAGCCAGTTTATTATTAATCATTTTATGGACACGGGTAACCAATACATCTTCATAATGACTGCGATTAAAAATATGTATCATCCCTTTTGCAGGGGTATGCTGATGAATACGCCACAAAAAATCGTGCGATAATTCTAATGCGGTGGGTTCTTTGAATGAAGTAACCTGTACACCCTGCGGATTTAGTTTACCGAATACGTGCCGAATGGCACCATCTTTTCCGGCAGCATCCATACCTTGTATTACCACTAAAACAGCATGTTTAGATTGAGCATATAACTGGTTCTGCAATTCATCTAATTCCTCAATTATTTTTTCAGTTTCGGCTATAATTTTCTTTTTCTGTGTTTTTTTGGGAGGAAGGGTATCCAAATGGGCTAAACGGATTTTTGCCATAATTGAAATTTTATTAAATATAACACTATTCATTTTTAAAAATTTAGGTTTGCAAAAATTTAGCAGTGAATAAACCCTTTTTAAGTTGGTTTTTATTTGTAATGCTCTCCATTATATGGGGCAGTTCCTTTATTTTAATGAAGGAAGGCATGCAGGCACTAACCCCTTACCAGGTGGCAACCATCAGAATTTTAAGTGCGGGTATTATATTAACGCCATTTGGGCTGAAAGCTTTTAAAAGTATTACTGTTGATAAACGATGGCCGGTATTGGTTTCTGGGCTTTTGGGCAGTTTTTTTCCGGCCTATTTGTTTTGTTTGGCCGAAACAAAATTAGACAGCAGTTTGGCAGGTATATTGAATGCACTTACCCCCTTATTTACCATTGCTACCGGTATTTTATTTTTTCAACAGAAAATTAAACCCATGCAATTGTTGGGTGTATTGCTCGGTTTTGGAGGTTTGTTGTTCCTGTTTTTTAACAAAGGGCACTTTAGTTTTACAAATGTGGGCTATGCACTGTTTATTTTATTGGCTACTTTTTTATATGGCTTAAATGTAAATTATGTACGAAAACACCTGCAGGGTATTGGCTCACTACATATAGCCAGCATGGCATTTGTGTTATTAATGATACCTTGTTTGGTAATTTTAAGTTTTACGGGCTATTTTACACAAACATTTATTACTGCGGTAATACATGCCACTTTATTTAGTGCTTTATTGGGTATTATGGGTACAGCAGTTGCCACTGTACTGTTTTATATTTTATTAAAACAATCGGGGGCACTGTTTGCATCAATGGTTACTTACGGTATACCCTTTGTGGCTGTAGGCTGGGGTGTTTTAACAGGAGAAGTTTTTGGAATGAATCAGTTGATTAGTATGCTGTTAATTTTAACCGGTGTGTCTATTACCAACCGCTATAAAAAATAATGGGCAAATACATTCATTTACAATGTTTTGCCCACAAACCATTCAAAACCCAACCCATTATACCGTCATTATTTCTTTTTCTTTAACAGCTAAATGTTTTTCAACCAGGCCCGTGTATTTATCTGTAATTTCCTGAATATCTTTTTCTGCATCTTTTACCACATCTTCACTTAAACCATCTTTTTGTAATTTCTTTACCTGTTCAATACCTTCTCTTCTAATATTGCGAATAGCTACTTTGGTTTGTTCCCCTTCAGCAGCAGCTTTTTTCACCATTTCTTTCCTGCGCTCTTCTGTTAAAGGTGGTAAAAATAAACGAATTTGGGTACCATCATTTTGCGGAGTTATTCCAATATTGGCCTGCATAATGGCTTTTTCAATGGCTGCCAGCATTTTCTTTTCCCAAGGCTGAATGCTAATGGTTCTGGCATCTAAAACACTTACATTGGCCACTTGCTGAATGGGGGTAGGATTACCGTAATAATCTACAGCAATACCTTCTAACATACCCGGATTGGCTTTACCCGCTCTGATTTTAGTCAATTCTACCTCTAAATGCAAAATGGCCTTTTTCATGCCTGATTCAATATCCTCAATAATTAGATTTAATGCTTCGGTCATAATAAAATGATGATTAAGTGGCGCAAATCTAATAAAGAATACAACATCTTGCAGCCCAGTATTTACAAATTCAACAGAATAAGGGAGTGAGACGCCAGCCAGATGCAATGAAAAACTAAATTATTTATCAGTTACCGTAGCAATAGGATTTGTTTTATTAGTAGTTAAAGCAATAAAATTTTGATGCCCATCGGCATCCATTAACTCTGCGTTTTTCTTTTGTTGCCGTATGTTGGTAAAATTCAAGAATAATATTGCAGAGAAAAACAATACAATTTGCGACAAAATAACTTTTGTTGTACCTAAGGGAAGTGCCAGATAACTGAGTACTATAAAGAGAATGGATACAGAAGATAAACAAAGGGTAATTTTTTTGTGAGAATATCCCCTGTCTAATAACATATGGTGTAAATGATTTCGATCAGCCGAAAAAGGTGACTTTTTATTAAAAATACGAATAACTGAATACACGAAGTGTATCTAATAAAGGCAATAACAAAATACCAAATCCCATAGCAGGTGCAGCGTAAACTGGTAAAATATGAGAGCCTTCAGCAGTTTTAATAAAATGAATGACCAAAATTGCATTGACCAAGCCTAATAGCATAGCACCCGTATCGCCCATAAAAATTTTGGCAGGTGAAAAATTGAAGCGAAGAAAAGCCAGCAATGCCCCTGACATAGAGATGCCCATCAACGCAAAAAACCAATCATTATTTAAATAGAAAAATACAGAAAACAAAGTGCAGGTAATGAATCCTATAGAGACAGCCAAGCCATCTACACCATCAATTAAATTGCAAGAATTCATTACAACAATAATTGTAAACATGATAAGTGGGTAACTAAATACAGGAGGAATGATACCAATATTCATAAAACCATGCATATCATCAATCAGCAACTGGTTTTTATACATTAAAATAATAGCAACAGCCAACTGACCTAAAAACTTTTTTAAAGGTGTTATTACCAAATATCATCTTTAACACCAAAAAAGAAAACCACCACAAAAGCTGCTATATAAAATGGAAAGCCATGCACCCGGGGAGCCAAATCGCTCAACAACAAAAATGCAATAAGAAACCCTGCAAAAATACCAACACCGCCCAATGAGGAAACAGGCGTATGATGTATCTTCCAATCGTCAGGTACATCATACAACTTTTTCATCTTTGCAATTTGAATAATTGCCGGAATTGCAAGTAGTGTTATAATAAAAGAGAGTAGGCCCCCAATAATAATTTTCTCCATTGCAGGATTTTTTACAGCTTTAGTTATTGGTTAGAGGGGTAGAATTACAAAGGCAAGATAGATGTTTTTTAAATTTTTAACAATTGTACATAAAATTGTAAAAAAATCATATCGGGCTAACATTATGCATCCCGATGCGGATGGTATTCAATTATCAATTATCTTGCCAAACCAAATTAGTATTTATGGCAGACATAGCAACATTAGAAAAAACAGCATCGCAAGTTAGAAGAGATATTTTACGGATGGTACATGATGTGCAGAGCGGACATCCGGGCGGTTCATTGGGTTGTGCCGATTATATGACTGCACTTTATTTTGATATAATGGATACCAAACTTCCCTTTCATATGGATGGCATTGGAGAAGATATTTTCTTCTTATCCAATGGACATATATCACCCTTATTTTATAGTGTTTTAGCCAGAAAAGGCTATTTTGATGTAAAAGAACTCGGCACATTCAGAAGATTAAATTCCAGATTACAAGGTCACCCTACCACTCATGAACATTTACCAGGTGTACGCGTAGCCAGCGGTTCTTTAGGACAGGGTATGAGTGTAGCAATTGGAGCAGCACTTTCAAAAAAATTAAATGGTGATAAACACCTTGTTTTTTCTTTACACGGTGATGGAGAGTTGGAAGAAGGTCAAAACTGGGAAGCCATTATGTTTGCAGCACACCATAAAGTAGATAATTTAATTGCTACTATCGATTATAATGGCCAGCAAATTGACGGTCCAACCAGTGTTGTAATGAATTTAGAAAGCCTGAAAGCCAAATTTGATGCGTTTAACTGGCATGTTTTAGAAATGAATGGCAATGATATGGAGGAGGTAGTTACCGGTTTAAATAAAGCAAAAAAGTTAACCGGTCAGGGCAAACCCATTTGCATTTTAATGAAAACAGTAATGGGGAAAGGTGTAAATTTTATGGAAGGACACCATGAATGGCATGGTATTGCACCCAGCGATGCTCAATTAGCTGATGCTTTAAACCAATTACCTGAAACTTTAGGTGATTATTAAAATAAGATAGAAAGATGAAAGCCGGCAGTTTCATAGAATGGCCGGCTTTTTTTATACAATTTTATTGCATTTATTGCACATTAATTTCAACTTTTAAGCGATAATTTTTCTTTGCCTGCTTTGTATGCCGGAAACCAGGCAGCTAATAATGCAATAGCCAGTACCGTTATCATTACCAATACAAAATCGCCGGGCACTAATTTTACAGGATAATAATCAATAATAAACGTTCCACCGCCTAACCCAATTAAATGAAATTTAATTTGGATGAAACATATCAGGAGCGCCAACACCATTCCTACCCCACCACCTGTAATGGCCAATAAAAAACCCTCAGTTAAAAATATTTTTTGAATCAGCCCGTCTGATGCGCCCAATGCTTTTAAAACAGCAATATCTTTCTGCTTCTCCAATACCAGCATGGTTAATGCGCCAATCATATTAAATGCAGCAATAATTAATATAATTGACAATATTCCATATATCACCCATTTTTCCACCTCCATAACAGTATACAAACTTTCGTTTTGCTGATATCTGGTTTGCACCTTAAATGCATTGCCCAACAAGTTTTCAATTTGCAACTGTACATTGTTCGTATTGGCATCTTTTGTTAATTTAATTTCAATAGCACTGTATTCATTGGGCTGCATATCAAGCATATATTTCACAAAAGCAAGATTGGTAAAAACATATTTGTTATCGAAATCTTCCTGAATCATGAAAGTACCGGCGGGTAAAATATTATAGGCGTAAAGCCCTTCTGATGATAACATATTATCCGATTGTGTATTGGGCATATACAATGTTAGCGGATACAAACTTCGCTCTACATCTAATCCCAAAGCATTTTCTATACCAGCTCCTACAATTAATTGTGGTTTTTGAGCATTGCCCAATACAAAAGACCCACGAACCATATGCAATTGAATGTTGTTAATACGTGTATAGTTACTATCTACCCCTTTTACAAGAACAATTGTTTGGTTATCGCCGTTTACTAGCAGGGCTTTTTCTTCGGCAGTTAAACTATAAGATCCGATTCCGGAAATATTTTTAAGTTGACCCAACTGCGTAGGAAGTAATAAAAAAGTTTTTCCTTTTTGTGGTGTTACGCGTATATCGGCATAAAAATCGGCATACAGGCCTTTCACCAAATCTTCAAAACCATTGAACACACTTAAAACAATAATCAAAGCAGCTGTTCCAACCATAATGGCAGTAATACTAATCCATGCAATCAGGGTAATAGCATTGGTTGATTTTTTAGAGGTAAAATATCGCCTGGCAAATAAAAAATTCAATGTTACAATTTTCAGTGGTGAGCTATCAATAATATTTTTTATGATGCAGCATCATCATTTTTTGAAGTATTGATTTGTTTAAACAATGCTTCCATTTTAAAAACATGATCAAGGGTATCATCTAAATAAAATTGCAATACCGGAATACGCCTTAACTGGTGTTTTACCTGTTCGGCTAAATGCTTTTTTATTTCCCAAGCACGATCATCAATCCGTTTCATGGTAACAGCGGGTTGTTCTATTTTAAAAAGGCTGATATAAATTCTGGCCTCCAATAAATCGGGTGTTACCTTTACATTAGAAATTGATACCATTCCACCATCTATCATATTTAAACCGAGCCGCATAAAAATTTCATTCAAGGCCTCTTGCAACACAGCAGCTACTTGTTTTTGACGTTTTCCTTCCAACATAATCTTTAAGGTTTATTTGGTGGTAAATTTAGTTACTTTGCGGCTTTCTTATTATATTTTATCTATGAAGCGTTTTTCAAGAATTTTGTTTTACCTAAGCAGTCAAAAAAAGAACATTGTTTTATACGTAATATTTAACCTGTTATCCATTGTTTTTTCGCTGGTTTCACTGGCTATGCTGGCCCCTTTTTTACAATTATTATTCGGGAAGGAAAAATTGATGGAAGTAAAACCCGATTTTTCATACAGTGCCAATGGCATGTTAAATTATCTGAAATATATTTTAAGCCAGTTAATTAGAACACACAGTGAAATGTATGCACTGGCTTTTATTTGCATTATCATTATCCTCTCAATTTTTCTGAAAAACACTTTTATTTATTTGTCATACCGGGTATTAACACCCATGCGCAACTATGTAATGACAAAATTGCGGAGCGATTTATTTGCAAAAATTCTGGCATTGCCAGTTGGGTATTTTACAGAACAACGCAAAGGCGATATTATTAGCCGTATGAGTAATGATGCCAATGAAATTGAATGGAGCATTATTGGTACGTTGGAGGGATTGGTAAAAGATCCTTTAAACATCATTATTATTTTATTTACGCTGGTTTTTCTCAGTCCGGCACTGTCGCTTTTTTTATTGGTTTTGTTACCCTTAACCGGTTTTATTATAGGCAGGGTAAGCCGTTCATTAAAAAAACAATCTACCCATGCCCAGGAGTTTCAGGGTACCCTAATGTCTATTTTAGATGAAACCCTGGGTGGGCTTAGAATCATCAAGGCCTTTAATGCTGAAAAATTGATTGGCAGTAAATTTTATTATACCAATAATAAACTGAATGAGATACGGAATAAAATGAATTTCAGAAGAGATCTGGCATCTCCACTTTCCGAATTTTTAGGTGTAATTGTAATGTGCTGTATTTTGTGGTTTGGCGGAAGGTTGGTACTTGGCGGCAAAAACTTTTTACAGCCTGATGCTTTTATTACTTACATTTTATTTTTCACGCAAATTATTAATCCAGCCAAATCTCTGTCTACAGCTTTTTACAACGCACAGCGCGGCAGTTCGGCTATTCAGAGAATAGAAGAAATTTTAAAAGCACCCATTTCAATTACTGAAATAGAAAATCCAATTCAGTTTACAGAATTCAAACATCAAATTGAATTTAAAAATGTAAGCTTCAGTTATGATGAATTTTCAACACTTAAAAACATCCATCTCACCATACGCAAAGGAAGTACCGTTGCTATTGTAGGCAGCAGTGGTGCAGGGAAAAGTACCTTCGCAGATTTAATTCCACGCTTTCAGGATGTAAGTGAAGGCGAATTACTAATTGATGGTATTAATATTAAAGATTACAACTTGTATAGCTTACGCAAACACATGGGTATTGTTACACAGGAACCCATTTTGTTTAACGATACCATTGCAAACAACATTGCCCTTGGCACCGAAAATGCCACAATGGAGCAAATTATAGAAGCAGCTAAAATTGCCAATGCCCATCAGTTTATATTGCAAAAAGAAGAAGGATATAAAACCAATATTGGCGACCGGGGCAATAAACTAAGTGGTGGCGAAAAACAGCGAATTACCATTGCCAGAGCTATTTTACGCAACCCACCGATTCTTATTTTAGACGAAGCCACTTCATCTCTTGATACTGAAAGTGAGCGCCTGGTGCAGGATGCCATTAATAATATGATGCTTAACAGAACCAGCATTGTAATTGCACACCGCTTATCTACCATTAAACATGCCGATGAAATTATTGTATTAGATAAAGGTGAAATTATTGAAAGGGGCACCCACCAACAGTTAATTGAATTAGAAGGTATTTATAAAAAATTGGTAACCATGCAGGAAGTGCATTAATCAATGGAATCAATTCCATAAAAAAGCCACTTAAAACGAGCTTAAACCATTTTTATTTTTGTAAAAGTTTATTCATTGCTTGTTTCGGGACCTTTCACCAAACCTAATTTGGCTTCAAGGCTTAAGGTAGCATGTGGAACAGCACGCAGTCTGGCTTTATCAATTAATTTTCCGGTAACACGGCAAATACCATAGGTTTTATTTTCAATTCGCATAAGCGCTTTTTCCAAATGGTCAATATAGGTAATTTGCCTGCTGGCCATTTGGCTTAATTGTTCCCTTTCCATACTCATACCACCATCTTCCATGGTCATATAACGGCCTTCGCTTTCATCGCCACCCAATTCATCTTTACGGGTTATTAAACCTTGCAAATAGGCTAATTCACGTTTGGCGCTATCTAATTTTTTATTAATCAGCTCTCTAAACTCATTTAATTCTGCATCAGAATAGCGCACTATTGATTCAGTTGGTTTACCCATGTCAACTCTTTTTTCAAGTGGTGTATAACCCGGGCTATAAGGAACACTGGTTTTGGTACTGGTTTTAGGAACTTTCACTTCTTTCAATGGCTCAGGTTGCTTTTTCTTTGGCATAGTGGGAACAGTAGCAGCTTTTTCTGCTTTACTGGGTTTGATGGGTTCAGAATGAATATTTTCGTGCTTGGTTTTATGTATAGCTTCCACTGATTTTGTTGCAGGCATCGTTTTTTTACCTGCAGTAACTGTTTTTTTTGCAGGTTGTACCACAGCAGCAGATTTTTTTACGGTAACAACCGTTTCTTTTTTGGCAGGTGCTGCTTTTTTTGCAGATATAGCTTTTTTAGCCGGTGTTCCTGCTTTTTTTACGGGAGCCGCTTTTTTGGCCGGTGCTGCTGCTTTTTTGGTTGCAGCAACTTTTTTGGCTGGTGCTGCCTTTTTAGCTGCCTTAGCGGCAGGCTTTGTTGTTTTTTTAGGCGCAGTTTTTTTGGTAGCCATACATTTTATCCTTTTTTTGTTACTGCCAGTTTTAACAAAACACCATTCACTTCAATTGCTGTACCCTGCTGCAAATCTGGTACCCAGTGAATAGCGTCTGCCAAAATTTCGCGGCAAATATAATCGTTAAATTGAATTATGGAAGGCTTTAATACGGCATTTTCCATAATGTGTACGAATATACGGTCTGTTAGCTCAAATCCGCTCTCTTTTCTGATATTTTGGATACGATTCACTAATTCTCTGGCATTTCCTTCATTTTGCAGTTCAGGAGTCACTGTAATATCCAGAGCAACGGTTAAAGATGCTTTGGAAGCAACACACCAGCCGGGTATATCTTCTGCCAAAATTTCTACCTCTTCCAGCAAAACAGGTATTTGTTCCCCTTCCAACTCCAACATTAAACTGCCTTCACGTTCCAGAATGCCGATTTGGTGCTGATTTAATTGCCCAATTAATGCTGCTGCCATTTTCATTTTACTGCCCATTTTGGCCCCCATCAGTTTAAAATTGGGTTTTACTTTTTTCTGAATAACACCTTCCGCATCCGTTAAAAATTCAATTTCTTTTACATTTACTTCGGCCTTAATTAAATCGGCTATTTTTTCTAACTGCTGCTGCATATCGGCATTTAAAACCGGTATCATTACTTTTTGCAGCGGCTGCCGAACTTTTATGTTTACTTTTTTACGAAGCGATAGAACCAGGGAACACACATCCTGCGCCAGTTGCATTCTTTCTTCTAAATCAGCATCTATCATGGCTGCATTGGCTTTAGGATAGTTTGTATGATGAACAGATGCAGCCTGATAACGCCGGCTAACTTCATTCAAATTACAAAAAATGGCCTCACTAAAAAAGGGTGAAACAGGTGCCATTAACTGCACTATTGTTTCTAAACATTCATAAAGGGTTTGGTATGCGCTGATTTTATCAGTTTCATATTCTCCTTTCCAGAACCTTCTTCTACATAAGCGTACATACCAGTTACTGAGCTGTTCATTAACAAAATCTTCTATAGCACGACCGGCAATAGTGGGCTCATAATCATTCAATGCATCGGTTACTTTTTGAATGAGGGAATGGAGCGAAGAGAGAATCCAACGGTCTATTTCAGGCCTTTGCTGAATGGGGATGTAAGATTCCTTAAATGCAAAACCATCTACATTGGCATACAACACAAAAAATTGATAAGTATTGTATAAGGTGCCAAAAAATTTACGCTGTACTTCTTTAATACCTTCTAAATCAAATTTTAAATTATCCCAAGGTGAGGCATTGGTAATTAAATACCAGCGGGTGGCATCGGCACCAAATTGTTCAATTGTATCGAACGGATTTACCACATTACCAAGGCGCTTGCTCATTTTATTACCGTTCTTATCTAATACCAACCCATTGGATACTACATTTTTGTAGGCTACACTGTCAAACAACATCACTGCCAGCGCATGGAGCGTATAAAACCATCCACGGGTTTGGTCAACGCCTTCAGCAATAAAATCGGCGGGGAAAGCGGCGCTTTTATCAATCAAATCTTTATTTTCAAACGGATAATGCCATTGTGCATAAGGCATGGCGCCACTATCGAACCATACATCTACCAAATCGGGTATCCGTTTCATGGGTTTACCGGAAGGGCTAACCAAAACAATTGCATCTACATAGGGTTTGTGCAGGTCTAAAATACCTTCATGCAGGTAATGCTTATTTACCTCTACCCCTAACACCTCATTGGCTTTTTTAATGGCTGCGTTTAGTTCATCAATTGAACCAATGCAAATTTCTTCTGCACCATCTTCTGTTCGCCAAATGGGTAAGGGTGTGCCCCAATACCTGCTTCTGCTCAAATTCCAATCTACCATATTTTCTAACCAGTTGCCAAAGCGGCCTTCGCCGGTACTTTTGGGTTTCCAGTTGATGGTTTTATTGAGTGCCACCATTCTGTCTTTAACCGCTGTGGTTTTAATAAACCAGGCATCTAACGGATAATACAAAATGGGTTTATCGGTGCGCCAGCAATGGGGATAGCTGTGCTCGTATTTTTCTACCTTAAATGCCCTGTTTTCTTTTTTAAGTTTTACACAGATATCTACATTTACATCCTGATACTGCGGATCGTCGGTATAATTTTTTACATAACGGTTACTGAATTCGCCCAAGCCATCTACAAACTTACCCTGTTTATCTACCAGCGTTAAAATACCGATGCCGTATTTCTTTCCTACTTTAAAATCATCTGCTCCAAATGCAGGCGCAATGTGTACAATACCGGTACCATCTTCTGTAGTAACAAAATCGCCCAGCATTACCCTAAATGGCTCACCATCGGCTAATACAGGCTGATTGGCTTCGTAAGGCATTAATTGCTCGTAACGGCAATTTTCTAATTCGCTGCCTTTAAAAATGGCCAATTGCTGCCAGGGGATGATTTTTGATTCGGAAGAATAGCCGTTAAAATCAGCATTTTCGGCTTCCTGCTTAAAATATTTTGGAATAAGATCTTTAGCCAATACCACATTTACCGGCAAATGCGTGTACGGGTTAAAGGTTTTAATGAGTACATAATCTACAGCTGCCCCTACTGCTAATCCCAAATTTGAGGGCAATGTCCAGGGGGTAGTAGTCCAGGCTAAAAGAAAAACGTCTGAACTTTTTACTTTATTAGTTTTCCAGGAATTAGAGGCAGTTTCAATGAGGTAGTTGCTAAATGTTTCTCTCCATTTTCCCTCAATTATTGAAACAGGCAGTAAGCGGAACATCGCCACACAACTTGTATCTTTTACGTCCTTATAAGTGCCGGGCTGGTTTAATTCGTGACTGCTTAAACCGGTTCCCGCCGCAGGAGAGTATGGTTGAATGCTTACACTTTCATATAGTAAACCTTTATTATACAGTTCACTTAAAATCCACCATAAGGTTTCAATATATTTATTATCGAATGTAATGTAAGGGTCATTCAAATCTACCCAATAGCCCATTTTAGTGGTAATCTCATCCCATTTATCCTTGTAGCGCAAAACTGCTTCCCTACATTTTTGATTGTAAGCTTCAACTGAAATCTTTTTACCAATATCTTCTTTGGTTATGCCCAGTTCTTTTTCTACCCCTAATTCAACCGGAAGGCCATGGGTATCCCAGCCTCCTTTTCTTTTTACCTGAAAACCCTGCATGGTTTTGTAGCGGCAAACCAAATCTTTCAATGTTCTGGAAATAACATGGTGTATACCCGGCATACCGTTGGCACTGGGCGGCCCTTCATAAAACACAAAGGGCAGTGCGCCTTCACGTAAAGAAATACTTTTTTCAAAAGCTTGCTCCTGCTGCCAGCGTTGCAATATTTCTTTTTCAATAGAAGGTAAATGTAAGGCCTGAAATTCGCGGTATGTATTGCTCATAAATACTGTACTATCAATGCGGTTTTAAAAGTTGCGAAGGTAAGGAATCTGTTAATGCAATAAGAAGATACAGCAGTCATTCACCACAAAGCATGAAACCACTTCATGAAAAAAACCCGTCTTTTATTTTTATTTTTGGTATACTTTTTTGCCTGAAATATAAGTAGCCAGCACGTTTGTTTGCAGCACCCGATTCCAGGGAATTTGCATTAAATCGGCATCAAGCACAACAAAATCGGCCTTTTTACCAGGCTCAAGGCTGCCGGTTTCTTTGTCTAAAAAATCGGCCCGGGCAGCCCAAATGGTCATACCCCGAATGGCTTCTTCGCGGCTTAGGGCATTTTCGGGCAAAAACCCTCCGGGTGGAAAACCGATACTATCTACTCTAAATACTGCAGCCAAAAAAGTTTTAAAGGGCGAAATGTCTTCTACCGGAAAATCGGTACCCAATGGCAGCCAGCCGTTTTGTGCTAAAAGATTTTTATAAGCATAGGCATTGTTAAGCCGGGTTTTACCCAATCGGCTTTCATCCCAATACATATCACTGGTGGCATGGGTAGGCTGTACAGAAGGAATAATGGAAGCTGCACCAAATAAAGCAATATCTTCCGGAGCAACAATTTGTGCATGTTCTATGCGCCAACGCCTGTCGTTTTTGCCTTTTAAATATTTGTTGTATACCTGTAAAATTACACGGTTACCGGAATCGCCAATGGCATGGGTACACATTTGAAAATTTGTTTTCGATAAAATATTGGCCATTGAATCGAAGTGTGAAGCATTACTCAATAAAAAACCATACCAGCCGGGTTTATCGGCATAGGATTGCAGCAAACAGGCACCGCGGCTACCCAAAGCGCCATCGGCATAAAATTTAAAACCGTTAACAAACAATTTATCGGTTTTATAGGGGCCTTTAGGCAAAAAATAGTCGTAATTTTCCTTGGCATCACTCAGCATAATATACAGTTGCATATTTAAAGCACCGGATTTTTGCAGGCTGTCAATTTGCAATACATCTTTGTAACTCAGACCGCAATCTGTAATAGTTGTTAAACCCATGGCAAAGCAATTTTGCTGAGCAGCCATCAATCTTTCCGCATAAGCATTGGCAGATAAAAGTGGCATTACTGCCAATACCGGCTTTTGTGCATTATCAATTAAAACACCGGTAAGTCTGCCTTCAAAAGTTTCAAAACTACCGCCTACAATTTTTTGGCCCGCTTTAATTCCTGCCATATCCATTGCTTTGGCATTAGCTATGGCTGCATGGCCATCTATCCTAGTTAAAAAAACGGGAGTAAATGGAAAAAGCTGGTTTAATTTTGCAACTGAGTTAGGGAAAGCTTTACCCGGCCATTTATTTTGATCCCAACCTCTGCCCAATAACCAGGGTTGGTTAGGATGTTGGGCAGCAAAAACTTTTAAGCGTTCCAGCACTTCATCAAAACTTTTGGTATTACGCAAATCGGCGGTAAATAGTTCCTGAGCATAGCCTACAAAATGAGCATGCGCATCAATAAAACCGGGAAATATGGTTTTTCCATTTTCATTTAGCATTTCTTTAGCAGAAAAATGTTGCAGAATACTGTCTGTTTTACCAATGGCTACTATCTTCCCCTGTTGAATGGCCATGGCGCTTGCCGTATCAAACTGCGCATTAACGGTATAAATATGTGCATTGTAAACAATGGTATCTACCTGTTTTTTTTGAACACAAGCGCTAAAAAGAAGGATACATCCCCCCAAATAAATTTTTCTCATAAAGCAATGATAAAAATGAAACATGAAGATAGTTAAATACTGAATGTAGGATAACTTACATACCAAAATGCCGGAATTTTTGACACGGTATGACAACAATCATAGTACAGCCTAAACACAGCATTTAGCTTTGTTGAAAATTGAGGAGTATGCAGGTAAGTCATCATTTATTAGAAAAATACAATGTTCCTGTACCCAGGTATACCAGTTATCCAACCGTTCCATTTTGGAATGAAACCATATCGTTACCGGCATGGGAACAATTGGTACAAACAGCATTCAGTAAAGATGCATCAGGATTAAGCCTATATATTCATTTGCCTTTTTGCGAATCGCTCTGCACCTATTGCGGCTGCAATAAAAAAATTACCACCAATCATCAGGTTGAAACCGAATATTTAGCAGCCATTTTAAAAGAGTGGCAATTGTATTTACAATTAATGCCCGGCAAACCCTTGTTGCGTGAACTGCATTTAGGCGGCGGCACACCCACTTTTTTTTCTCCGGAAAATTTACACTATTTAATCAGTTCAATTTTAGCAACCGTTGAAGTGCATCCCCAGCATGAATTTGGTTTTGAAGGACACCCCAATAATACAACCTTGCAACATTTGGAAACACTGCATAACTTAGGTTTCAACAGGGTTAGCTTTGGTATTCAGGACCACAATCCACTGGTACAAAAACTGATTAACCGCATACAACCTATTGAAAAAGTGCAGCAGGCAGTCAATATGTCGCGACAAACGGGATATACCTCTGTAAATTTTGATTTGATTTACGGATTACCCCGCCAAACAGTTGAAAGCATGCGCACTACTATTGAACAAACCATTGCTTTACAACCTGACCGTATTGCCTTTTACAGTTATGCCCATGTGCCATGGACCAGCAAAGGCCAACGCTTGTTTGATGAACACGACCTGCCGGATGTGGATACAAAAATGAAGTTGTATCAATTAGGCAAAGAAATGCTTACTGCAGCCGGTTATGTTGATATTGGCATGGATCATTTTGCATTGCCAAACGATACCCTGTATATTGCACAACAGGAAAAAAGATTACACCGAAACTTTATGGGTTATACTACCCAGCAAACCAATAATATGATAGGCTTGGGTGTTTCGGCCATAAGCGATATGGGGACAGCTTTTGCTCAGAACGAAAAAACCCTGCACAATTATTATGAGACAGTATGCAACAATACACTGGCTGTAACCAAGGGCATTATTTTAACGGAAGAAGACCTTCACTTTAAACAATATATTTTAGACATTAGCTGTAATGGCGAAACAGTTTTGCATGATGCAGACAAAGCTATGATTACAAAATTTGTAATTCCTGAATTGGAAAAATTAGAATTAGATGGATTGGTTGAATTAGATGAACACCAACTAACGGTAACGCCTTTAGGCAAAAATTTTGTTAGAAATATTTGTAGAGCATTTGATTTGCGTTTATTGCGCAATCACGTACATGAATCAATGCACAACCCACAGTTTAGTAAAGCAATTTAATTAGAATGATTTTGGAACTTCTGGATTGGTAATGATAATAAAATCAGCCTGCTGCTTCAATGCAACCCAGTTGGGATGGGTAAATTGCTCTTCGTTATAACAACTAATACTTTGCATTTTTATTTTACGGGATAATGCCCGCAAACGTGCATAAGTTCCTAATTTATCATCGCTATGAAAACGCCCGTTTACCTGAAAAACAGTATAACTTTTATGATGTTTCCAAAACCGGTAAATACTATTAGCCATGGTAGCATCCCATAAATTTTGTGCATCAAACATATTTTGATTGAATTGCTCGTGCCCACCCATAATACCTTCAAATTTTTGTTGATAGGCTACTTCGGCAGCAGAAAATGGCAATGGAGGCAGATAAGATTTTGATAATTGATCCAATCTTAATAAGGTTTGAACACCATTTTGGTGTACCAAACTTACATAACGGCGGGGAGCATTGGCTGCTATTACAGGAAGATGATTGTATTTAGCCGTTTCTACCATTGATTTATAATCACTGTAATTATTCCACGGACGTGTGTTGGCCAAAAATTGTTTTTCAGTAATAAATCCTTCTACATATTCATTCAATGGTGCCTGACAATCGGTTTCAAACATTTCTAATGACAACGCAACATTTTTCTTTTCCTGCACCAACGCTTTAAATAAGGAATCTTCCAGATAATGTGCTACTGCATCATTGTGGTCTTCCCCAAAAAATACAACCTGTGTGTGTATTAAAGCGGTTGTTAATTCACCCAAATCAATGGTTTTGTGTTGGGCAACATCATAAATTACATAATTATTTTGCATATTTTTTTGAGCAAACAATTCAATAAAAGCAATAGCAAACAAAGCAGTAATACATATTTTTTTGCGCATGATTGTTTATTTGTTTCGTAGCAGCTTATAAATTTTAATGGCACTTAACAGTACTAAAAGCAACGCCAGTAGAGCAACAAATCCCCACAACAAACTAATACTTTGTTTAACTGTTGCCAAAAACACAATTGCAAACAAAAACAAAGTAGCTACCTCATTCCAAATGCGCAATTGCTGTGAACTGTATCGGTAAATGCCATGTACCTCCTGATTTACCAATATTTGTAATGAAAAATGATACGCGTATAAAAATAACACTAAAACCAATTTTACAAGTAACCATTTACCCTCCGATTTAAACAATAACAGGCACCAACCACCTTCCATTAAAACAGAAGTGCCTAATAATAAAGTAATAATTGCAGAAGGCCAGGTAATGCCATACCATAAACGCTTCATCATAATGGCAAACTGATTTCTCAGAATAGTGCGTTCAGGCTCTGGTTTATCGCCTGCTTCAGTAGCATAAATAAACAAGCGAGGCATATAAAACAAACCCGCAAACCAGGTAACAACAAAAATAATATGTGCAGCCTTCAAGTATAGATACATCTTACTAAAGATAAGATTAATTCAACAACATATTGCTTGCACCATTTTCATAAGCATTTATCCAGTTACTGATAGTGGCTACCCAAAGCGGCTGTGTATTTAAACAGGGAATGGTAGTATAACTTTCACCACCTGCATGCATAAAACTTTCTTTACCACGTTCTGCAATTTCTTCTAAGGTTTCCAGACAATCACTTACAAAAGCCGGGCAAAGAATGAGCAATTTTTTGATGCCCAGTGATGGCATTTCTTCCAATCGCTTATCTGTAAAGGGTTGTAGCCACCCCTTGCCTAATCGAGACTGAAAAGAAACACTAAATTTTTCTTTCGGTATATGCAACTTTTCAGTTACCAGTTTAGTGGTTTCAAAAACCTGATGTCTATAACAGGTTTGGTGTGCAATGGATGACACATTACAGCAATCTTTTACCTGAAGGCAATGGCATCCCGTTGTATCACTTTTTCGAATATGTCGTTCTGGTATACCATGATAGCTGAATAGAATATGGTCATATTCCTGTTGTAAATAGGGTTGAATATTGTTGGCAAGAGCATGAATATATTCGGGCTGGTTGTAGTAAGGTTTTATGGTTTGCAACTTAAATCTATACCCCATTTTTTGATGCACCTCCTTCATATATTCCACTGCCGTTTCATAACTGCTCATGGCATAATGCGGATATAATGGAAATAATAAAACTTCTTCAATATCAGGGTCTTGTTCTAATAATGATTGATAAGCAGCCTCAGGTGATGGATTTCCATAACGCATAGCAACAGTAACCGGCATTTGAATAAGCTGCTGAACAGCCTCTTTTAACTGTTGGGTTAAAACAATGAGTGGCGAACCGGCATCTGTCCAGATGGTTTTATATGCCTCTGCCGATTTAGGTGCCCTGAATGGAACAATAATGCCTTTAATTAATAAAAGCCTGAAAAAATATGGAACATCTATTACACGTTCATCCATTAAAAACTCTTTCAAATATCGTTGCACATCTTTTACAGATGTTGAATCCGGCGAACCAAGATTCATTAAAATAACCCCTTTTTTCTTTTGGTGCATAAAAATAAATGTTAGCAAATGTATTATTTCAAAAATTGTTTCAAACAGGTTGTTTGCATTTTATTACTCGTAACAACGAAACAAAATATGAATTGGTTTGGAACAGCCATAAAAAAGTACAGTAAACCGGTAAATCGTATTCAAATCTGGTAAAATGACAATTAAATGACAGAGACATGACCTAAGTCATACATTTCTGCCATCCAAGCGGAATACTTTTGCGTTTATAAAAGGAACCATATTAAGACCAGCAGATGATAAACTTATCAAATTTTTTTGCCATTGGTATTAATTACAAAAAAACAGATGCTTCTGTAAGAGGTCAATACGCCATTGGCCCCGAACAATATGCCGCTATTTTACAAAAAGCCTCTACCCTTTCTATAAAAGAGTTAGTAATACTCAGCACCTGTAACCGCACTGAAATTTATGGCATTGCTAACCAGGCTTCTGACCTTATTAACCTGCTTTGCAGTGAAACTGTGGGTTCAAAAGAAATATTTTTAGAACGTTGTTACATAAAAAAAGAAAAAGAAGCAGTAACACATATTTTTTCTGTTGGTGCCGGATTGGATTCGCAAATTTTGGGCGATTATGAAATTGTAGGGCAAATGAAATTGGCAGTTAAGTTTGCAAAAGAACGTGGATTTGTAGGTTCATTTCTGGAAAGATTGTTTAACACCATACTACAATCTTCTAAAACCATTAAAAACCAAACCGCTTTAAGCGGTGGCACTGTTTCTGTATCATTTGCAGCCATTCAATACCTGAAAGAGCATCTTCATTTCATACCACAAAAAAATATTTTATTAATTGGAACAGGTAAAATTGGCAAAAACACTTGTAAAAATTTAATTGATTATTTAGATACAACTAATATCACACTCATCAACAGAACCAATGAAAAAGCAGCTGAACTGGCTGCAGAACTCGGTATTGGTTCAGCCACTTACCAAACTTTACCCACTTTAGCAGCAAAAGCAGATGTCATTATTGTAGCCACCAATGCAGAAGCTCCTATTTTATTTAAAGAGAATTTTATTAACTCGGGTAAAAAAATTTTGATTGATTTGTCAATTCCCAATAATATTCATCCCGATACCGCCCAATTAGCTCATATTTCATTAGTAAATGTAGATGATTTAGCAAAAATTAATGATGCTACTCTACAAAAACGCCAGGCAGAAATTCCAAAAGCATCAGCCATTATTCACGAATTTGAAGCCGAATTTTTTGAGTGGTTAGACAGCAGAAAATTTGTACCGGTTATTAAGGCTGTAAAAAAGAAATTAGAAGACATGAACCACTGTGAAATGTTTAATGCTGTTTATACAGCCAATAACCACAGTACCAGTACAAATGAGGCTGTTCAAAAAGCAGTAAAAAACATGGCTGTTAAATTACGCAGCAATTACAAACCCGGTTGTAATTTTATTGAAGCTATTAACGATTTTATCACCATCAGCAGTAACTGATTTTATTTAAATCATGGGTATAATTAAAATTGGAACCAGAGAAAGCCAATTAGCCGTTTGGCAGGCAACACTGGTACAAACGCTATTAAGTAAACACCATATTCAAAGTGAATTAAAACATATAAAAAGCGATGGCGATATTGATTTGGTTACTCCACTATATGCCATTGGCGTACAAGGGGTGTTTACAAAAACATTAGATGCAGCATTACTGAGTAAAACCATTGATATTGCTGTACACTCAATGAAAGATGTACCTACACAGTTAGCTAAAGGCATTGTGCAGGCTGCTGTTCTTCCCAGAGCATCATACAAGGATATATTGGTATTCAAAAACAATACAGATTTTTTATCAGACGCTCAATCTAATGCCATTATTGCCACCAGTAGTATTCGCCGAAAAGCACAATGGCTGCACCATTACCCAAATCATACTATTGAAAATTTACGAGGCAATGTGAATACCCGATTAAAAAAAGTAGCAGAAAGCAATTGGGATGGAGCCATATTTGCTGCTGCAGGATTAGAACGAATTGCATTACGCCCCGCACAATCCATGCATTTAGACTGGATGCTTCCTGCACCTGCACAAGGTGCCATTGTAATTGTATGCCGGGAAGATGATACTGAAACTTTTAAAAAATTAAATCAACTAAACGATCCAAATACCGAGCTTTGTACCAAATTAGAACGCGATTTTTTACAAACTTTAATGGGCGGTTGTTCTACCCCTGTCAGTGCTTTGGCCACGATTGAAAATAATGAGGTTTACTTTAAGGGAAATATTACCAGCCCAGATGGCAAACAACAATTTAAAATAGAAAAAAAAACAACCCTTTCAGATACTGTAAACTTAGGCAGATTAGCTGCTGAAGAACTTTTAACAACCGGCGCAAAAACGATCATTGAATCAATTCACCATGCAAAAAAATAGTACCATACCCATTTTATGCACTCGTCCATTAGACCCTATCATTATAATCAATGCCAATACAAGAGGCATTACCATTGATTGTATCCCATTTATTGAAACCAGTCCCATTATAAATGAATTAATTACACAAACCATTCACGAATTGGCTGAAAAAAAAATTACGGCTCTTTTTACCAGCATGAATGCAGTAGATGCAGTTACAGCCCAATTACCGCAAGTTCCCAAATGGGATATTTATTGTTTAGGCGGTATTACCAAAGAAAAAATTATTCAGTTTTTTGGCGAAAAACATTTTAAAGGCAGTGCTAAAAGTGCGGGTTTACTGGCTGAAAAAATTATTGAGCACCGGCCCGAAAACGCGTTAGTATTTTTTTGTGGTGATCAACGAATGGATGAACTTCCTGAAACCTTAGCCGCAAACCAATTTCCAACTGAACAGGTTATTGTTTACAATACCATACAAACACCCGTTGAAGTATCAAAAAATTATCAGGGTATTATTTTTTTTAGCCCAAGTGCTGTTCATAGTTTCTTCTCCGTAAATACCATACCGTTAGCCACTGTTTTATTTGCCATTGGTAAAACAACTGCAGCAACCATACATACCTATGTTCAAAACAAAATAATTACTAGTGAATGGCCCGGAAAAGAACAAATGATTGAATTAGCAATGAACTATTTTAAATCGATTAACATTAAAGCATGAGTGTATTAAAAAACGATTTGATTCTAAGAATTTTAAGAGGTGAAAAAACTGAACGTTCGCCTGTTTGGATGATGCGACAAGCCGGTAGGTATTTACCACAATACATGGAATTAAGAAATAAGTATGGTTTTTTTGAGCGTTGCCAAACACCCGAATTAGCCTGCCAAATTACTTTACAGCCTGTTGATATTATTGGTGTTGATGCAGCTATATTGTTCTCTGATATTTTAGTAGTACCTCAGGCTATGGGCCTTGAAGTGCAGTTAATTGAAAGCAAAGGGCCTATTTTACCCAACCCTATTCAAACAGTAAATGATTTATCGCGGATTCGCGTACCGGATGTACACGAAACATTAGGCTATGTTTTTGAAGCCATTCAGCTCATTAAAAAAGAACTCAATGGACGAGTTCCATTAATTGGTTTTGCTGGTGCGCCTTGGACGCTGCTTTGTTATATGGTGCAGGGAAAGGGCTCTAAAACTTTTGATGAAGCCAAAGCATTTTGTTACCAACAACCCGCATTGGCACACCAATTATTGCAAATGATTACAGATACGACCATTGCCTATTTAAAGGCTCAGGTGGTTGCCGGTGCCGATACGGTGCAAATATTCGATAGTTGGGGCGGGTTATTGAGCAAAGAAGATTTTGAAACCATTTCACTTCCTTACATCCAACAAATTGTTTCAGCAATCAAACCCAGTGTTCCGGTAATTGTATTTGCCAAAGGTGCATGGTACAGCTTATCTGCGATGGCTCAAACAGGAGCAGCAGCACTAGGAATTGACTGGTGTACGCCGCCTGAATTAGCACGGAATTTTGCAGGCAACAACATTACCTTACAGGGTAATTTTGACCCGGCAAAACTACTCTCGCCCATACCTGTTATAAAAAAAGAAGTAATTGCCATGTTACAAGCTTTCGGTCCACAAAAACATATTGCTAATTTAGGGCATGGAATTTTACCCAATGTTCCGGTTGACCATGCTAAAGCATTTGTTGATACAGTTAAAGAATGGCAACCTGCCAGTTAGCATAAAGCATTCATCATGGAAACAAATTTTTTACCGGCCACCCATACAACAGCATTTCGAGAAGAATGGATACAATTTATTTATACCCTTCAGGATACGATTTGCACTGCACTTGAAATGGCAGATGGCAAAGCTGTTTTTGTACAAGATGAATGGCAACGTAAGCCCGATGGTACAGGTGGCGGTGGAAAAACCAGAGTAATTGCCGATGGAAATGTTTTTGAAAAAGGTGGCGTAAATACATCTGTAGTATATGGTACCGTTAGCGATCCCATGCGCAAACAATTACAAATGAACGGCGATGAATGGTTTGCCTGTGGTTTAAGTTTAGTGATACATCCCAACAATCCCTTTGTACCTACCATACATTGCAATTATCGTTATTTTGAATTATATGAAAATAATAAAGTGATAGACAGATGGTTTGGAGGTGGAACGGATCTTACCCCCTATTATTTATTGAATGAAGATGCCATTCATTTTCACCAAACACACAAAAATGCCTGCGATCAGTTTGATATATCCTTCTATCCTCTTTTTAAAACAACCTGCGATAATTATTTTGTAAACACACACCGGCAAAATGAACGGAGAGGCATTGGCGGTATATTTTATGATCACCAAAAACCCACACCCGAAAGAAATGAACAATTTTGGCTGGGATTAGCAAAGGCTTGTGGAAACGCATTTTTAGATGCCTATTTACCTATTGTTGAAAAAAGAAAAAATACTCCGTTTAAAGCACAACATAAATTTTGGCAGGAAATAAGGCGTGGCCGTTATGTAGAATTTAATTTATTACACGACCGTGGTACCATATTTGGCCTAAAAACAAATGGAAGAACAGAAAGTATTTTAATGAGCTTGCCACCAACCGTTCGCTTCAACTATAATTACCAACCGGAAGCAGGAACGCCTGAAGCCATTTTATTAGATGCCTGTCTGCATCCCAAAGATTGGATCAACGAGCATCAATCCATCACCATTGATGAATGAATACAACAAACCAATCAATGTTAATCATATAATTTTAATAAAATGTATTTACAAAAAAGAAATAGAATATTAAGAAAATCGGCAGCCATAAGAAGTTTGCTTGCTGAAACTGTTTTAACGCCTAACGATTTTATTGCTCCTTTGTTTATTGATGAAGGTATCAATCAAAAAACTGAAATTAGCTCTATGCCGGGCTATTACAGAAACAGTTTAGATATAACGGTTACAGAAATTAAAGAATTATACAGCCTCGGTATAAAAAGTGTATTGCTGTTTGTAAAAGCATTAGATGAAACCAAAGATAATGAAGGCAAAGAAGCCTGGAATCTCAACGGTTTAATGCAAAGAAGTATAAAAGCCATTAAAGATGCCGTACCTGAAATGATTGTAATGACAGATGTAGCATTAGATCCCTATTCCATATACGGGCATGATGGCATTGTAAAAGATGGTGAAATTGTAAATGATGAAACCGTTGAGGCTTTAGTGAAAATGAGTGTTAGCCATGCAGCAGCAGGGGCAGATATAGTTGCACCCAGCGATATGATGGATGGAAGAATTGGAGCCATTAGAAAAGCATTGGAAGAAAGCGGATTTACAAAAACCGGTATTATGAGCTATAGTGCTAAATACGCTTCCTGCTTTTACGGACCATTTAGAGATGCCTTAGACAGCGCACCGGGATTTGGTGATAAAAAAACATATCAAATGAATTATGCAAATCGTCTGGAAGCCATTAACGAAACATTGCAAGACGTTGAAGAAGGTGCTGATATTGTGATGGTAAAACCAGCTATGGCTTATTTAGACATTATTCGGGAAGTAAAAAACGCAGTAACCATTCCGGTGAGTGCTTATCATGTTAGCGGAGAGTATGCCATGATAAAAGCTGCAGCAGAACGTGGATGGCTCGACGAAAATAAAGCTATTATTGAATGCCTTACTTCTATTAAAAGAGCCGGAGCCGACTTAATTGCCACTTATTTTGCAAAACAGGCAGTTATGTTGCTTAGCTAATCCAAAACAATAGCAATTCAATTTGTACACTTAAAAACAACTTTATGTTTATTGTAGATATTACTTACAAAGTATCCACTAATTTAATTGATCAGCATATGGAAGCCCATATTGCTTTTCTGGAAAAATATTATCAGTCCGGCAATTTTATTGCTTCCGGCAGAAAAGAACCACGCACCGGTGGAATCATTTTGGCAAATGCAGATAGTAGAAAAACAATAGAACAGATTATGGCTGAAGATCCATTTTATGTTAACAAACTGGCAGAGTGGAATATCATAGAATTTAAGCCAACCAAATCGGTAAAAGCCTTTACAACTTTATTGGATGGAAATGAATAACAAAGCATCACTAAGGTTATCAGAAATAAATAAATTTTTATGCTAACAGAAAATAGCCGGCAATTGTTTAACCGTGCACAACAATCCATGCCCGGTGGGGTAAACTCGCCGGTTAGGGCTTTTAAAAACGTAGGTGGTACACCCTTGTTTATAAAAAAAGCAAAAGGCGCTTATTTATTTGATGAAGACAATCATCAATACATCGATTATATTGCTTCATGGGGCCCGATGATACTTGGTCACGCTTACGAGCCGGTTATTAAAGCCATACAGGAAAAAGCAGTAGATTCTACTTCATTTGGCGCTCCTACTTCCTTAGAAATTTGTATGGCCGAGTTAATTAAAAGTATGGCACCCAATGTTGATTTAATTAGAATGGTCAGCAGCGGAACAGAAGCCTGTATGAGTGCACTACGATTAGCCAGAGGATATACCGGTAAAAATAAATTCATCAAATTTGAAGGAAATTATCATGGACATGCAGATGCATTTTTGGTAAAAGCAGGCAGCGGCGTGGCCACATTTAATATACAAACCGTACCAGGTATTCCTGCAGGTGTTAGCTCCGATACGTTAACCTGCGCCTACAACGATTTAAATGCCGTAAAAAAATTAGTTGAAGCAAATCCAAATGAAATAGCCGCCATTATTGTAGAACCCGTTGCAGGCAATATGGGTTGCATTCTTCCTGAAAAAGGATTTCTGGAAGGATTACGAAAAATTTGTACCGATAATCATATCGTACTCATTTTTGATGAAGTAATGACCGGCTTTCGGTTGGCCCCCGGTGGCGCACAAGAGCGGTTAGGCATTGACGCTGATTTAATTACCTATGGAAAAGTAATTGGTGCAGGTATGCCGGTAGGCGCTTTTGGAGGTAAAAAAGAAATCATGCAACACATTGCGCCGTTGGGAAATGTATACCAGGCCGGAACATTAAGCGGCAATCCTATTGCAATGATTGCGGGTTATACATTATTAAATGAATTAAAAAATAATCCTTCCATATATCAGGAGTTAGATGACAAAACGGCTTATTTGCATCAAGGGTTGCAGGAAGTATTTACTGCTTCTAAAATACCTTTTATCATTAATCGTTTAGGTTCTATGATCAGTGTGCATTTTAGCAAGCAGCCCGTTACAAATTTTGAAACTGCCGCAGCAGCCAACAATGAATTATTTAAGCAATACTTTCACGCAATGCTTAAAAGAGGAATATATTTACCACCATCCCCTTTTGAGAGCTGGTTTTTGAATAATGCACTTACCTACCAGGATTTAGATGCAACCATTCAAGCCAGTAAAGAAAGTTTACAGGAGATGATGTAACCAAAATATGAAATAAAAAGAAGCAGTCTCAAAAGTCCGAGGCAGCCTCTTTTTATTCGGTAAGGGGAGGGGGTAGGGGGTGGAGAAAGTTTTCATTTAAGCCATTCTCAAACGCTTCATTTTACTTTTGAGACTTCCTCTTTTTTATGAAAACAGGGGGTTATCTTTTATTTTAATAAGTCACAAGGTTTTAATCCGGTATGCTTTTTAAATGCAGCAGAAAAATGTGATATGGAAGAATAGCCCAACAAAGCCGATACATCTGTAACACTCAACCCCTTCTCGTATAAAAGGTATTTTGCATGTTCCATTCTTTGTTGCTGATAAAAATCAAAAATGGTTGTACCAAAAATTTCTTTAAATCCTTTTTTCAGGTAACATTCATTCATGGCAACTTTACGACTCAATTCTTTTATGGTAATAGGATCGCCAATGTGTTGCAATAAAAGATCTCGTGCCTGATAAATTTGTTCCTTGCTCCGTTGATCTGATAAAAATTTACAAGAAAAACCTTCTTCTTTTTCATCCACCAAACAATCTAAACTATATAACAATAATTCATGAATTTTTGCATTCACAAATATGTTCTCTAAAGCGCCGGTATAACTGTGGTTTAACAAACCGTCTAAAATATTACGTTTTTTATTGCAAACTGTAAAAATTTTGGTGAAAGCATGGGGATGTTTAAAAGCCAAAACTTCATCCTTCCGATTATTTAATTTTACATTATGCGTAAACTGATATAAAAAAGTTGCTGTAAAATGAAAAGTAAAAACATCTACCGTTTGTATTTTCCCATCACAACTTTCAGTAGGTAGCTGACTGCAAAAAGAACAACTTCTTTCTTCGCAATACCGATTACCGGTGGTACAAAAACGAAGTTCCAAATAGTTCTTATCAGGTCGGGCTTCATCATAATGATATACCATCATACCAGTATCTTCTGCCACCCAGGGATGTTGTGCATAATATCTTCTAATATCATACTGAATAGATCCAGGAATATGCTGGGCTTTCTGATACAACAAATCCATGCTTGGCTCAATCCCATTTTTATGGGCTACTTTTAAAATATCTAAAACCTGCATCATATCATTGCAAAAGTATGTATATACATTTAAAATTTAGTCACAAAACTGTAAAACAATACTTTCATAAAAACATACATAAATGCCGGTTATTTTGGGCAAAAAACCTGTTATAGAGCATTAAATTATACATCAGGTAAATATTGGATAAATACCTGTATTTTATGCCATTTTAGCCCTTAAAATCATTATCTTCGCCCACCCCCCGAAATATTCGTTTAAACACAATAGTTATTAGATATTTATGAGTGAAACACAACAATTGATTACAGATGCCCAAAATAAAAACTACGGCGCAGATAGCATACAGGTTTTAGAAGGATTAGAAGCAGTTAGAAAAAGACCAGCCATGTACATTGGCGATATTGGCGTTAAAGGTCTGCATCATCTGGTTTACGAAGTGGTAGATAACTCCATAGATGAAGCCCTGGCTGGTTACTGCAAAAACATTGAAGTTACCATACATGAAGATAATTCCATCAGTGTAAAAGATGATGGCCGTGGTATTCCTACTGCTATGCATACCAAAGAAAAAAGAAGTGCTTTAGAAGTGGTAATGACTGTTCTACATGCCGGTGGAAAATTTGATAAAAACACCTACAAAGTTTCCGGTGGATTGCATGGCGTTGGGGTTAGTTGCGTAAATGCATTAAGCTCAAAACTCATAGTTACCGTTCAAAGAGAAGGCAAAATATTTGAACAGGAATATAAAATTGGCGTGCCACAATACCCCGTTAGAGAAGTCGGCATTAGTGATAAAACCGGCACCAATGTGCATTTTTGGCCCGATTTAACCATTTTTCAGGAATCAGTTTTTAAACGGGAAATATTAGAAAGCCGTTTACGTGAATTGGCTTTTCTAAACAGAAAAATCAGCATTACCTTGAACGATTTAAGAGAAAAAAATGAAGACGGCTCCTATTACAGCAAAAATTTTTACAGTGAAGGTGGTATTGTAGAATTTGTGGAAATGCTGGATGAAATAGGAAAAAGAACACCCCTCATTTCTAAAACTTTGTTCTTTGAAGGACACGACGAAGCAACGAATGTAGCGGTTGAAGTAGCCATGACTTATAACAATGATTTTAAAGAACATATTTTTTCATACGTTAATAACATTAATACCATTGAGGGTGGTACACATGTAACAGGCTTCAGACAAGCTTTAACACGTGTGTTTAAAAGTTATGGCGATAAAGAAGGTTTGTTTGAAAAAGCCAAAGTAGAAGTAGAAGGAGATGATTTTAGAGAAGGTCTGAGTGCAATTATATCCGTAAAAGTACCTGAACCACAATTTGAGGGACAAACCAAAACAAAATTAGGCAACAGTGAAGTTTCAGGTATTGTTCAAACTACTGTAGCAAAAGCATTACAAGCCTATTTGGAGGAAAATCCCAGAGAAGCAAAAAATGTAGTTTCAAAAATTATTCTTGCTGCCCAAGCCAGAGTGGCAGCAAAAAAAGCACGTGATTTAGTGCAACGCAAAACCGTTTTAAGCGGGGGTGGCCTACCGGGCAAATTAGCAGATTGTTCTGAACGCGATCCTGAAAAATGTGAATTATACTTAGTGGAGGGAGATTCAGCCGGCGGTACTGCCAAACAGGGTCGCGACAGAAGCTATCAGGCCATTTTACCTTTACGTGGTAAAATTTTGAACGTTGAAAAAGCAAT
Source organism: Hydrotalea sp. AMD (assembly GCF_004100315.1). Lineage (NCBI taxonomy): Bacteria > Pseudomonadati > Bacteroidota > Chitinophagia > Chitinophagales > Chitinophagaceae > Hydrotalea > Hydrotalea sp. AMD. Next base: position 35,817 of record NZ_SCKY01000006.1, read on the forward strand.
GGAACATAAAATTTACGAGAACGAAGAAATTAGAAATATGTACACGGCTTTAGGCGTAACCGTAGGAACACCCGATGATCCCAAACAATTGAACCTTACCAAACTACGTTACCATAAATTAATTATTATGACTGATGCGGACGTAGATGGTTCGCATATTGCCACATTAATTTTAACTTTTGTATACCGTTATATGAAAGAATTGGTAGAACATGGGTATGTTTACATTGCACAACCCCCATTATACCTGATTAAAAAAGGCAAAGAACAAGCCTATGCCTATAGCGAAGAACAACGAAAAGCATGGATTGAAAAATTAGGTGGGGGCAAAGAAGACAGTGTTACTATTCAACGTTACAAAGGTTTGGGTGAAATGAATGCAGAACAATTATGGGAAACCACCATGGACCCCAGCCGCCGAACACTGAAAAAAGTAACCATTGAAAGTGCCGCTGAAGCAGACAGAATATTCAGTATGCTAATGGGTGATGAAGTGGCGCCCCGTAGAGAATTTATTGAAACACATGCCCGTTATGCCCGTATTGATGCATAAAATGCCATGTTTTATAAAATAATGCGTGTTTTACACGAGAACAAGTTTCACAAACCAAAAAATAATTGTAGTTTGTGTTAGCAGAATCAAAACTTATTTACTAATCCATTCTCATTTTTTGAGAATATTAAAACAAAAAAACAATGGATACTTCTAAAATGATTAAAGCATACTGCTTAAAAACAAAAGAAAAAAATGTTCCCATGCACGATGCCGTAATTACTAAAACTGCAAGAGGTGGTTATATGGCCAGTGGCAATGATGGAAAAGGCAATAAAATGGCTGCCATTTTGAGTGAAGCAAAAGCTTTACAAGCTATTGCAGATGGTGTTGCCAAAAAAGGATTTTAATACTTATACCTAATTACATGAAAAGGGCAGCTTTCTTTAAGGAAAGCTGCCCTTTTTTTGACCTTTTAAAACCAAACTAAAACGGAAATCGTTTCCCCATTTTTCGGGTAATTTTATTCATTACATCTGTGCCTGAAATATGCCAATTAGTAGGCTTTTGATATTCGGCTGACCAAAGTGTTTCTCCATTTTTTACTAAACCACAGTTGGCAAATACATCGGCGGTTTTATTGCTAATACTGCCACCAACCACCGGATCCATTTGAGTACCCAAAAAAATTATATTATGCACGGCACCAATACCCATCGATGCTAAATCGCTCATCATTCTATTACTAATAACATTCATTTTTATCACAGCATCTGCTCCTAACATTTTTGCTAAAACATCGGGGTCGGTGTTAAAAGCATCATTTGCACTTATACTCGCCGAACGTAAAAGTCCATTGGTTTTATCCGGACTTTGAATTTGTACCATATTGAATTTTTTCCGGGGTTTGGCATAGCGCTGAAAATTAGCTAATACAATTTGCTGGTAGGTGTAACCCGTTTTTAAAGCAGCACTATCTAATTGTGCCTGAGTAACATTGTGGGGAAGTTGACCTGTAAATTGTACCTGAACCGGCAATATAGCAATTGATTTTAACTGAGTAGTAGCTGCATTTTTGCTAACAAAAGGTTTGTTTGTACTACAAACTTGCCAGCAATACCATTAGTCCAATAATGACAATAGTAAATTTAAATTTCATACAGGGTAATTTTGGCAAAAATGAAAAGTTGCTACAAAACAATACTGAAGTAAGTGGATGAATGGATGATTGCCTACATAAATGGAGTTAAGAAAAATATAATTTGAGATAGGTAATTTTAAGAAAGTGAAACAGGCACAGTTCCCGCTTGCATTTTTTGTAAAAACCGCAACATCGCTTGCATGGAGCTAACATCTTCTACAACTAATAAAAAGTTTTTACCGGCTTGCTTTAACCTTGCTTTATTGGTGCCTGTTTGCAAATAGCTCAATATATTTTTAAATAAATCTGATTCAAAATATGGAGAGTCTGGCTTATTGATAAAATAACAACGCAAAGTATTCTCCTTTAAAGTCATTTTTTCAAATCCCAATGCAACACCTGCCCATCTGGCTCTAACGGTATCAAATAAATCAGATACCTGTGGTGGTAAATTTCCAAAGCGGTCTTCCATTTCAGTTTTAAAGGCAGTTAAATCAGCTTCATTTTCACAGTTGTCCAATCGGGTATATAAGGAAAGGCGTTCGGTAATGTTTGAAACATAGTCATCCGGAATTAATATTTCCAAATCTGTATCAATAGTGCAATCACTTACATAATCATCCTGCTGTGCAATTTCATCCTTAAATAATTCTTTAAAACTGCTACGTTTCAATTCGCGGATTGCTTCATCTAAAATTTTCTGATACATTTCAAATCCAATTTCAGCCATAAAGCCACTTTGTTCACCACCCAGCATATTACCTGCTCCACGAATATCCAAATCTCGCATGGCAATTTGAAAACCACTGCCCAAATCGCTAAACTGTTCTAAAGTTTGCAGTCGTTTTCTTGAATCGGTTGGCAATGTAGCCATGGGTGGTGCCAACAGGTAACAGAATGCTTTTTTATTACTTCGTCCTACCCTGCCGCGTAACTGGTGCAAATCACTTAATCCAAAATGATGTGCATTGTTTACAATGATGGTATTCACGTTAGGTATATCTACGCCACTTTCCACAATATTGGTACAAACTAATACATCATATTTTTTATCAATAAAATCCAGAATACGTTTTTCTAGTTCATGTCCTTCTAATTGTCCATGAGCAAATCCAATACTTAAATCAGGGCATGATGTTTGAATGAGTGCAGCCATTTCAGAAAGGCCTTGCACCCGGTTGTGAATAAAGAAAACCTGGCCGCCACGTTCTGTTTCAAAATATATGGCATCACGAATAAAATCTTCATTAAACACGTGTACTTCTGTTTGAATGGGCTGGCGGTTAGGCGGGGGGGTATTAATTACACTTAAATCTCTGGCGCCCATTAGTGAAAACTGAAGCGTTCGTGGAATGGGCGTTGCCGTTAGTGTTAAGCAATCTACATTTGTTTTGAGGGCTTTTAATTTTTCTTTATGTCCAACACCAAACTTTTGCTCCTCATCAATTACCAATAATCCAAGATCTTTAAATTTTACATCTTTACTTAGAATGGCATGTGTACCAATTAATATATCTACTTTACCTTCAGCTACACGTTGAAGGGTTTCTTTTTTTTCTTTGGAAGATTTAAAGCGATTTACAAAATCAACCGTAACCGGAAAATCTTTCAAACGCTCTTTAAATGTTTTATAATGTTGAAACGCAAGTATAGTAGTAGGTACCAGAATAGCTGCCTGTTTGCCATCTACACAACTTTTAAATGCAGCTCTGATGGCTACTTCTGTTTTACCAAATCCAACATCACCACAAACCAACCTATCCATTGGGCTGGCACTTTCCATATCTTTTTTTACATCGGCTGCTACCTTACTTTGGTCGGGTGTATCTTCATAAATAAAGGATGCTTCTAATTCTGTATTCAGATAGTTATCCGGCGAATGTTGAAAACCTTGTCTGGCTTTTCGTTCTGCATATAAACCAATTAAATCAAATGCCAGTTCCTTTACTTTGGTTTTTGTTTTTTCTTTTAGTTTATTCCAAACATCACTTCCCAGTTTATTAATTTTTGGAATTGTACCTTCTTTCCCGGTAAACTTAGAAATTTTATGCAGTGAATTGATATTTACATATAAAATATCATTATCCTTATATATAATTCGTACTGCTTCCTGCCATTTACCATTTACTTCAATTTTTTGTAACCCGCTGAAAGTTCCAACGCCATGATCTATATGCGTAACATAATCGCCGGGTTGTAACTCACGTAGGGTTTTTAAAGTAAGCGCTTTGCTTTTACTATATGCCTGCTTTATTTTGTATTTATGATAGCGTTGAAATATTTGGTGGTCAGTATAACAAACCACTTTTAAATCATGATCAATAAAACCCTCATGTATACTAATAGGAACAGGAACGAATTTGATTTCTGATGATAAGTCAGAAAAAATACTATGTAACCGCTCTAATTGTTTTGACTGATCAGAAAAAATATAAATAGTATATCCTGCAGTTTCAAATGAAGATAGGTTCTTCATCAACAAATCAAATTGCCTATTAAAAGAAGGCTGCTCTTCTGTTTGAAAATGAATGGTTGTTTGTGCAAAATGTGGTGCATAGCCAAACTCAATCAGGTGTTTGTATTGAATTTGGCGGGTAATGGTAGCAGCGGGTGTAAAATCGCTTAAACCAATTCCTTTTAAAATTTTAGTATCCTCTTCATCAACTTCCTGCACAAAGGCTACATCGTTATTTTTCTGAAGGAAAATACCCAGATCTTCTTCCTGAACCTCCAGTTTATTTAAAATAACATCCCAGTCTTTTAACCAAATAATGGTATTTTCACTTAGAAATTCAAGTAAAGAAATTTTTTCTCCTTCATCAAATTGCGTTTCAATATTGGGAATAATACTTACCTGCAATAGTTTTCGCTCACTAAGCTGCGTTTCAGGATCAAAAATCCGGATACTGTCTACCTCATTACCAAACAACTCAATTCTATAAGGTTTTTCATTACCATAAGAATAAATATCGAGAATGCCGCCTCTTAAAGCAAACTGTCCGGGTTCATATACAAAATCGTTGCGTACAAAACCATACATCACCAACAATTCCATTAAACTTTCCGGCTGAATGGTATCATTTGTTTTGATGGAAATGGTATTATTGTTTAAGGTATTTGGTTTTACAACCTTTTCTGCCAAAGCTTCAGGATAGGTTACCATTATTTTTTTGTTGCCTCCGGCAGATAGTCTTGTCAACATCTCAGTTCGCAACATTACATGCGAAGCATTGAGCAATCTAAAATTCTTTCTTACTTTAAATGAAGAGGGAAAATAAAAAATATCTAATGCATTGGTTAAGCTTTCTATTGTATTGAAAAAATAAGCAGCATCTTCTGCATCACTCAATACAATCAGATGGTTACAATTTTCGAGATTGGAACGCTGGTATAAAGCGCTGATGATACATTCCGGACTGCTGCCATGTAACCCGGAAAGATAAATTTTTTGTGCTTCTATAGTTGGGGCAATAACCAGTTTTTCCAACAGGTTTTTTACCTGGGGGGTATTTCTAAATTGATCCAAAAGCACTCCTATATTCATAAAAACAGAGTGCAAAGGTACGATTTTAACACACTGAATTTTCTAAAAAAAGTTAAACAATAGTTTACTTTACGCTTTTAATAGACAGCATTATTGCTAATTTGTATGGTAATTGTTGCAACAGAATCGGGCTGCACGTACACGGATTGTATATTGTTTTTTTCATCATAACTGTTGGCATAAAAATGACCATCTACCTTGGCAAATAAAGAATAACTGCCTGCGGGTAATGACACAGCAAAAGCACCTTTTGAATCAGATAAGGTAGAATCAACCAACCGAGTACGAATAGCCGTATACATGGCCGACTCGGTGATGCGCTTAACATCTTTTATATTGGTTAGCTCGTAAATATAAATGGTGGTTGATAAAGGTTGTGGTTGCGGAGCAGGTGCATTCGGGGCAGGCATTTGATTGCCTGCAACACGAAAAACATATCCCGTAATTCCCTGTTTAATTTTTTTGTTGGATGTTGTCTTCTTTTCAAACAAACAACCCATTAACAACATAGTTATACCGATTAGGAGAAAAAGATTTTTATACATAAAGCATTTTGAGTGTTTAAAGTATCTAATTTAGTAAAATTAAGCTGTTCACTTAACACACTGTACTATGTTCAAAAAATTACACCTTGCTATTATTTTAATGCTCAGTGTCGGCAATATTTTGGCACAAAATATCCGTTCGCCGCAAGAATATCAAAAATTGTCTGATGCCATCCGGATTTCAGAAAACAATAATTTACAGCGCGCCCTGCAACTGGCAAAGCAGGAAGGCTGGTTTATCAAACGCGTAACGCCAACCGGAAAAGTAATTGCATTAGCAGGTGTAGATGAAAAAGGTAATCCATTATATCTAAGCACTTTTAATAATACTACTGCAGCTGCCACTACCAATACCAACCAGCTTTGGCCGGGGGGTAGTTCTAATTTAAACTTATCCGGCTCATCCAATGGTGTTGCCGGTAAATTAGCTATGTGGGATGGTGGCACTCCTTTAACCAACCATGTAGAGTTAATTGGACGCATAGTAAATCCCGATTCAGCTGCGTTGAGCGACCATGCTACGCACGTAGCCGGAACTTTAATCGCAACCGGTATTAACCCCATTGCCAAAGGAATGGCATTTAATGCGCAGAAATTAATTGCGTATGATTTTAGTAATGACCAGTCTGAAATGATGGCAGCCTCACCCAATTTATTGGTTTCAAACCACTCATATGGTTTTTTAGCCGGATGGAATTATGATGGTACAAATTGGAGTTGGTATGGCGATACAACCATTAGTACCAGCAAATCATACGGTTTTGGATATTATGATCAAAGTGCGCAAATGTTCGATTCTATTGCGTACAATGCACCCTATTATTTAATCAGCATGTCGGCAGGTAACTCCAGAAATTCAAACGGGCCGGCAGTAGGATCAAAATATTTATATAACGGAAATAGCAACAAATCTATTTACAGAACAGCATCAATTCCCAATAATCCCGATTATGGCTCTATTGCCTATACACAGGATGCCAAAAATATTTTAGCCGTAGGTGCGGTAAATGGTATTCCGCTTGGTTATAACTATCCCAGTGATGTGGTGATGAGCAGTTTCAGTGCATGGGGCCCCACCAGCGATGGCAGAATTAAACCTGATGTAGTTGCCGATGGCGTGAATGTTACTTCAAGCTGGAGTACTTCTACTACTGCTTATCAAACAGAAAGCGGCACTTCAATGGCAGCACCCAATGCCACCGGATCATTATATTTAGTTCAGGAATATTACAACAAATTGCATCCGGGCAATTTTATGCGATCTGCTACTTTAAAAGCATTGGCTATTCATACTGCTAATCAAGCTGGCACAGCACCTGGGCCTGGCTATCAGTTTGGCTGGGGGTTATTAAATGTACTGAAAGCATCATCTGTTATTACCTCTTCTTATAACCAAGTTTCAGATACCATTCTTGAAAAAACTTTGAGCAATGCAGTGCCATATACCATGAATGTTGTTGCTTCGGGTAAAGGACCATTAGTGGCCACTTTAAGCTGGTTAGACCCCCCCATTGCACCATTATCGCCTTCTAATTCGGTAAACAACACTACCCCTCGTTTGGTAAACGATTTGGACATGCGTATTAGCAATGGTAGTAATGTATACAAACCATGGGTTTTAAATCCGACTATTCCAAGTGCTCCAGCAACTAAAGGAGACAACTACTTGGATAATGTTGAAAAAATTAATGTAGATAGTGCAGTACCCGGCCAGTTATATACCATTTCCATCACCAATAAAGGCAATTTACAAAGAGGTTCACAGGCATTTTCATTAATAGTAAGCGGTATTGGCGGAACTGCTTATTGTAGTTCAGGTGCTACCAACAACACAGGCACCAGAATTGATAGTGTAGCTTTTGCAGGCATTACTAATAAGAACACAACAACCAATACCACCTATAGTAACTTTACCAATATTACAGGAAAAATTCAATCCAATCAAATCTTGCCTTTCAGCATTCTATTAAACAGTTCAGATGCCACTAATAATCCCAAAGTGGTGAAAGTGTATATTGACTATAATAGTAATGGTAGTTTTTCTGATCCCGGAGAACAAGTGGCCACCATCGTAGCTACCGGAAATGGTACTTATACCACTAACATTATTACACCCGGAAATTTACCTGTGAATAATTTAACACTAATGCGTATTGTAGCTGTTGAAACAACAGACTCTTCAACCGTACAACCTTGCGGTAATTATGGATATGGAGAAACACAGGACTACCGTATTCAATTTATTGCACCTGCCAATAATTTAACATTAGCCGGTATTGTTACACCTACAGCAGGCGCTTGCGCAGCCAATAACCAGTATTTAACAGTTCAAATTTTAAATAAAGGCACTGTAAGCGCCAGCAATTTTACACTGAATGCTACCGTTAGCAACGGTGCTACCGTTATTGCCAACTTATCTGGCCTATATCCTTTAACATTAGCAGCCGGTGGTACAGATACTTATGTATTTCAAACACCATTTAGTACAATTGCCGGCACCAGTTATACAATTCATGCAACAATTGTTTATGCAGCCGATCAGGATACAACAGATAATACCAAAACAGTAACCATTGCAATAGCCAATGCACCAGCTGCCCCTGTTGGTACAGCTACTATTTGTGGCACTAATACAGCTTATTTAAAAGCAAGCAATGCCAATAGTAACAGTACTTATTTATGGTATAGCTCCGATACCGCTACAAGCCCTATTGCAGTAGGAGCAAATACTTCAACCAGTACTGTACCTTCTAATAACACTTATTATTTACAAACCGGAAGCAAAGTTACAGTTGGTCCGGCCAATAAAACAGTATATGGCACCGGAGGATATAATGCCTTTGCCGGAAATTATGTTACATTTCATGCATATGCACCCCTCACTATAGAAACTGCCAGAATGTATATTGGGAATGCAGGTAACATACAAATAACATTAGCCAGCAATCTTACTGTAAGTGCAGATGGTTCAAGCTATACTTACAGTCCTGTTCAGGTTATCAACTTCAATGTTGCGGCTACAAATCCAACACCACCTGCTACCTTACCGGGTAGTGATAACCCGGCCGACAGCGGTGCTATTTTTAATTTAAACTTACAGGTACCTGCTGCCGGAGATTATGCATTAATTATGCAATGCAGCAATGGTGCCAGCATTTTTAGAAACAGCGGTATCAGTGGCACCATCTACCCAATGGGTGTAAATGGTTTGTTTATGATTACAGGCAACAGTGTACCTGCAGCATCAAACCCACAATCTTACTATTACTTCTTTTATAATGTAAGGGTTAGCACATCAGATTGTACCAGCCCACGCACGGCCATTGTTGCAAGCAGCGTTGCTGCACCAACCGTTACACAAGTGGGTGATAGTTTAATGAGCAGTAGCAACAATGGTAACCAATGGTATTTCAACAACAACCCCATAACAGGTGCAACTACTCGTTCCATTAAGCCATCACAATCGGGCGGCTATGCTGTAATTGTAACAGATTCATCAGGATGTCAGAGAGGTTCCAATACATTCAACTATGTATTTACAGCTATTCAAAATGTGAATCCTTCAACCATTGGTTTACAGGTTACACCTAATCCGGCCAACAGCAATTTCTCAATTCGATTTATCATGAATACGCTCGGTCCTGTAAATATTGCATTGTTTAATGAAGCAGGACAATTAATGATGAATGAACAATACAGCAACTACAGTGGAATCTTTAATAAACAATACAGCTCAGCGAGCTTTGCTCCGGGTACTTATATTTTGCAAATAAAGCAGAAAGACAAAGTGTATAATCAAAAAATATTGGTAGTTCATTAATTAACCGATACAATTTAAAAAATACCCCGAAAAAATCGGGGTATTTTTTTGTAAAAAAACTGTCTGTTTGATACTTACTACTATATTAGCAAAAACGAAAAATATGCAAGCCTGGCAAAAGGGTATTATTGTTGCAATTGAACCCGAAACCAACTTTACCAAAAAATTTTTTATTCAAATTCCGGAAGTAGAAAAATTTGATTTTGCCCCCGGCCAATTTGTAACATTAGATTTACCCATTCATGAACAAAAAAACAAAAGATGGCGCAGTTACTCTATTGCTTCAGCACCTAACGATACCAATATTATTGAATTAATTATTGTTTTTTTAGAAGGTGGCGCTGGTACCGATTATTTGTTTAATGAAGCTACAGTAGGCACTGAATTTCTTCTGAGAGGACCGCTAGGAAAATTTACTTTGCCTGAAAAGATTGAAAAAGATATATTTTTAATATGCACCGGCACGGGCATTGCTCCCTTTCGCTCAATGGTTCAATATCTTCACCAAAACAAATTACCGCATCAAAACATTCATTTAATATTTGGTTGTAGAAAACAAACAGATGGTTTGTACTTGAATGAATTAAGGAAACTCAGTAAACATGAGCCCGGTTTTCATTTTCATGCTTGTTTTTCAAGAGAAGAAAGTTTAAAAGAAGAAGGATGCTATACCGGTTATGTTCACCACGTTTACGAGCAGTTATTAGCGCATGAAAAAAAGCCTGCGGCATTTTATTTGTGTGGATGGAAAAATATGATTGATGAGGCAAAAGAAAGAATTATAGCATTAGGCTACGACCGTAAGGACATTCATTTGGAATTGTATGGATAAAAAAAGGCTGTTTCATTATTTGAAACAGCCATATGCAAATTTAAAATACAATTAATGGTGGTGATGGTGCAATTTAGCAGCAAAATCTTCTGCACTAATTGCTTCTTCTGTTTTACTCACTTTTTCTGCAACTGCAGTAAACATTTTTTCTGTTGCAATTCTGTGATAGCTATCTTCCATAAATTTTTTATCCTGCATCATTCTGTTGGCGTAATCTTCTACCCATTGCTGATTTTCATCCATATTAATTTGTCCGCCTAGATATTGCAATAATTGTTGCTTAGCCAATGTACGAATATCATCCGGCAACACTTCAATTTTATGATCTACTGTAAGCTGGTTACTAATTAAAGTCCATTTTAATTGTTCTTTAAATGTTGGAAATTCTACCTCAATTTCATCAGTTGTTTTTGGCTTTTCGCCGCTTACCTGTAACCAACGCTTTAAGAAATTATCGGGAAATTGAAAATTGGCATGCTCTAATAGTTGATGATAAATTTGATCGTGTACCTGATTTAAAGCCTGAGCTTGATAATAATTTTCTATTTCAGTTTTTACTGCTTTTTTAAATTCATCGAGGGTAGCAATTGCTTTTCCGGGATAAACCGTTTCAAAAAATGCTTCATTCAACTCCGGCCTTTCCACCAACCCTACTTTTGTAATTTGCAGTTTAAAATATTTGCTCTCATCTCCTTTTTTGCCTTTTTCTAAACCAAGATCAGACAAAATAAAGTCCAACTCTTTATCGTCAAATGCTTTTTTCAATTGCAGGACAACAGAATCACCTGCTTTTTTACCCATTAAATTCTTTCTGAATTTTTCAGTAAAATATTTTACTAACAACGAGTTTTCTTTGCTAATACCCTCTTCTGGTTCATTTCCTTCTTTATCAGTTTCAACAAATTTTACATTCAGTACATTGTCTTCTCCAGTAACAGTTTCCGGTTCTGTCATTTTTCCATTGCGTACCTGTAAACGGTCTATTTCCTGCTCTACCATTTCATCGGTAACGGTTACTTTGTATTGTGTAACTTTTAATTTTGCAACGTCAATAACTACTTCGGGTTTTAAACCAATTTCGAATGAAAAAGAATAATCAACCAGATTATTCATATCTAAAGCCGGACTCCCATTTTCTAAGGGGAGAGGTTGTGCAAAAATTTCCAGCTTCTCATTTTCTAAAAAATCGAGTAAAGATTTTTCAACTTTTCGCAGTACCTCCTCACTAAAAACACTTTGCCCATACATTTTTTTGATTAAACCTGCCGGAATCATTCCTTTACGAAAGCCGGGAATATTGGCAGTTTTCGCATATTTTTTCAGGCTTTTTTCAAACCCTTCAAAATAATCCTCTTTTGAAAGAGTAACGGTGATTTTATCATTTAAAACACTCAGGTTCTCTCTGGTAACATTTGCCATAATTGCGCTGTTTATTGTTTAACCAATTTAAAAAAAATCCCCCTTAAAAAAGAGGAATGAGTACTATTAGTGCGGATGGAGGGGGTCGAACCCACATGCCTTGCGGCGCTAGATCCTAAGTCTAGTGCGTCTGCCAATTTCGCCACATCCGCAATTGGGGACGCAAAAGTAAGGTTTTTAACGAATAACCGAAAGTTTGATTTTTAAGACTGTAAAAGCCAATCAAAGGCTTTAAAAAGTAGTGTTATGGGCGCTATTTAACGGCGAATATTTAAATAAATGTTATAACCTGCATTTTTAACCATCAAGCATGTTATTTGAGGCATCTTTTATAGTCATATATATATGAACAACAAAAAATGAAGATCATGAAAAAATTATCAATAGCTGTATTTGCAATACTGTTAGTAACAGGAGCTACAGCAGCAACAGTTAGGCCACATTTTGGCGGAATGAGCGACAGGGATGATTTTGGAGGTGGAAAAGGCCGTACCACTGTTATAGTAGGCGGTGGCTATGGTGGCTATGCCCCTCTTTATAATCCTTATTTTGGTCTGGGTTTTGGTTATGGTTTCGGAATGCCTTGGTATGGTTATGGATATCCATACTATGATTACGGATATGGTTATCAGGCAAGGCCATCTAAATTAGACCGGGAAATTATGGATATTCAGCACGATTATGCGCAAAAAATAAATTCGGCCCGTGCAGATGACAGTATGACTGGAAGAGAAAGAAGGGCTACCATAAGAGAATTAAAATTAGAAAGAGATCAGGCCATTAGCAATGCCAAAAAGAATTATTATAAAGAAGGCTCAACCAGTTATAACAATCAACCCACCTATTACAATGGTTATAATGGTGGCACCAATTAAAATATGAAACCAAACCGGCTGTTAATGCAGGAATGTAATTGATGATAAAGATTAGGCCGGTTTTTAAAGACATGAATTCTATGATTACCTTACGGGCATTGTTTCAACAGAAGCAATGCCTTTTTTTATTCATTGAGGTAAACTCTTTTTACGCGCTGACTAATACCGGTTAAAATTTCGTAAGGAATGGTGGCGCACCATTTCGCTACTTCTTCTACGCCAATATGTAAACCAAAAATTTCAACACTATCGCCCTCTTCAACATTTGGAATATTGGTAATATTCACCATGGTCATATCCATACAAACACTGCCAATAACAGGGGCACGATAGCCATTAATATACACAAATCCAACACCGTTACTTAACCTTTTACTAAAACCATCTGCATAGCCAATACGAATGGTAGCAATAACTATTGGCGTATCTACAATAGCCGATCGGTTATAACCCACACTATCGCCGGGTCTTAAATGTTTAATTTGTGCAATGGTTGTTTTTAAAACAGCAACTGTTTGCAAAAACACACCCTGTGTATTTGAACTGTTTACACCATATAAACCAATACCCAGACGAACCATTTCATGATGCATGCCGGGATGCCGGATAATAGCAGCAGAATTGGCAATATGGCGAATAAATTTATATTTCAAAATATTTTCAATCGTATTACTGAAATACAGAAATTGCTGGTGTTGCCATTGCGAAAAAGCATCATGTGCAGGGTTTTCAGCAGAAGCCAAATGTGTAAAAACAGACTTTACCCACATGGTATTGGTTGTTAAAAGCAGGTGTCCTAATTTTTCTGCTTCAGATACTTCAAATCCAAGCCTGTGCATACCCGTATCAACCTTAATATGAACAGGAAATTTTTCAATACCCTGCTCTAATAAAAAACGATGGAAGCTATTGTACAATTGAAAAGAAAAAATTTCCGGTTCTAAACCATGCTCAATCATGGCATTGAAGCCATTCTCCTCAACATTCATCACCATAATGGGTAAAGCAATCCCCGCTTTACGTAAAGTAACGCCTTCGTCTATATACGCAACGGCCAAATAATCGGTACCATAAAACTGCAAAACTTTTGCAACTTCTACACTTCCACTTCCATAACCAAAGGCTTTTACCATGGCCATGGTTTTGGTATTGGGTGCCAGCAATTGCTGATATGCTCTTAAATTATGCGCAAGTGCTGTAAGATTCACTTCTAATATGGTTTGATGTACCTGCTGTTCTAATAATACTGCAATTTGTTCAAAAGCATATTTACGAGCTCCCTTTAACAAAATAAATTCAGCATGAAATGAAAATCGAAACCATTCATTCAGGAATTGGTAAGTATCGAAAAAGAAAAAAGTTTCCGGCGCTGCCTGTTCTAAAATTTTTCTGTTTGCCATACCATTTTCACCAATGGCAATGCATCTATTTATTTTCTTTTGTTGTAGTAAATGAACAACCTTTTGATACAAAGTTTCAGTTGGCAAACCAGTCTGCAAAAAATCAGACAATATTACCGTTGTTTTACTGCCTGCTGCCTGTTGTTGCAAATAGTCTAATGCTATGGCTAAAGAATCTATATCATTGCTATAACTATCATTAATAATGGTACAATCCTGTATCCCCTTTTTTAATTGCATCCGCATTTCAATAGGCTGTAACTGCAAAATGCGTTCCTGGATAATGGCAACATTAAATTTAAAGTATAACATGCAGCAAAAACAGGTAATCACATTATAAACAGAAGCCTTATCAGAAAAAGGAACAACTAACTTACCCTCGCTGCCGTTGTATACATAATCAACAAGTGTTTGTTTTGTTTGGAAAGAAAGATGAACAATTTTAAGGGTTGCATTACTATCATTTCCCCATGAAAAAAGCGGAACCTTTGGTAAAATTGTACCCTCAGGTAAATCATCTACACAATAAATGAAACATTCAACCTGCTGAAATAAAATTAATTTTTCCTTTACTTTTTCTTGTATGGATGCAAATCCTTCATTATGTGCATCGCCAATTGATGTAAGTATCCCAATTGTGGGCGCAATAATGGGCTGTAAATGTTGCATTTCGCCCGGCAATGATATACCCGCCTCGAATATGCCTAACTGATGTTGCGGCGCCATGTGCCACACACTTAATGGAACGCCAATTTGTGAGTTATAACTTCTTGGGCTGCGAACAATATTGAAATTATTTTGCAGTAATTGATTGAGCCATTCTTTTACAATAGTTTTACCATTGCTGCCGGTAATGCCAATAACGGGATAATGAAATTTTCTGCGATGGAAAGCAGCCAGTTGCTGTAAAGCCAATAAGGTATTACTTACTTTTAAAAAATTGGCATCAGCATAAGGCGATGCATCGAATTGTTGAGACACTACAAAATTTCTTATTCCCGATTTATAAGCTGCTGCAATAAATTGGTGCCCATTTCTTCTGGGGTTATTGCCCAAAGCAAAAAACAATGAAGCTTCTGCATCAATCATTAGCCGGGTATCAGTTAACAAATAACGAATAGTAGCCGTAGTATGAATAGAAGCTGCAGCGTTAATTATTTTTGCAATTTGATCAATCGGGTAACTCACAAGGTTTTGTTTTTTTTCAGTTGTTTGTTTGAATAGAAGATAGAATACAACACAGAACCGCCAATACAAACTATAATTAACAACAAAGAAATAAACACCTGCTCGTTTTTGGTTAAAAAGGTATCAATCCACTTTTCGCCAATCATTTTGCTGCCAATCAATATAAGCACAATGGATATGCCTTGCTGTAGATAAGCAAATTTGTTTACAGCACCACGTAACAGAAAAAATAAACTACGTAAACCAAGTATGGCAAAAATATTAGAAGTGTAAATAATAATACGATCCTGAGAGATGCCCATTACGGCAGGAATAGAATCGAGTGCAAATACCAGATCTACAGAAGCAAGCATTACAACTGTAACAAATAAAATGGTGTATTGTGGTTTATTGTTTATGCGAATAATAAAACGCCCATTCCCATCAGAAGGTGTGAGGGGCAAAAATTTCTGTAGAAAGTGATATATTTTATTTTCTTTCGGATTGAATTCCTTTTCATCATCTTCAGTGAACATTTTAATGCCGGTATATACTAAAAACGCACCAAAAACATATAAAATCCAATGAAAGCGTTCTACCAGTTCAACCCCAACCGTAATAAAAATAACCCGAAGCACAATGGCCATTAAAATGCCAATTAACAGCACTCTTGAATAAAATACTTCCTTTATTTTAAAAGCATTGAAAATGAGTATAAACACAAAAATATTATCAATACTCAGACTCCATTCCATAAAATATGCACTGATGTATTCAATTGCTTTTTTGTGGCCTTCTTCCATCCACATAAAAACAAAAAATGCAAATGCCAGCAATACCCAAAATAGGGTTAAATAAACAGCTGACTGAATGGTAACTGCTTTATTTTTTTTACTCAACAATCCCAAATCTGCCACTAAAGCTATGGCCAGTACAATTCCAAAAACTAAGTATACAATTTCGTTAGGAGACATTGAATTAAATATTAGTATATGTTTTTTTTCTATACCACTGCATTACTGCACTCAGTAACATAATGCATAAAATGGGTATTGCAATATTGATGAGTTGCCAAAATGTTTTATTTGCTTTTACTTTATTTTTATCTAACAATCGTAAAGTAAACTCTTTATTCCTGGTTTCTAAAATACCTCTGTTTCCTACCAGATAATCTAAACAATTTAATAAAAACTCACGATTGGCAAATTGATAATTTTCAAATTGTTGTGTGCCCATTGGAAGTGGGCCATTAGATTGTGTAACTACATTGGTTACAATATCTGCATCGCTGGCCACAATTTGCCGGGCTTCTTTTATGCCTTTTGGCATAAATGGTACCCCCGTAAGTTTTTCAACCGAGTCTTGCATGACTTTAGTAAATCTGTTGGCGTACAGCGATTTAAATTTCCCTTCCAATAAAACAACAACGGGTACTTTACTATCGGTAAAAGTTTGCAAATCGCCTTCAGAACGAATACTTCGTAAACTTACAATTGCCGGTGTTCCTAATTTTCGGCTATTGGTATCACTGGCCAATAAAACAGTTTTTTTAATACCATTTGCTTCAACCGTATCAATGGAAGAAGGAAATACACTTAACACCTGATCTAAATTTCGTGAAATGGGATGATTTTCAGGTGCGCTTAACAATGGATAATAAGGAAAGGGTATGCGTTGTATTTGTGGCTGGCCACCCATATTACCCACTACCAATGGCTGTTTGGCCGAATTTAAATCCTGTAACAAATCAGGATTAATACGCACACCATATTTAAATAACTGATCATCGATATTCAATCCTTTATCATAAGCAACAAAATCGCTTTTAGCCCTTAATAAACTATCAAATTCTGCATACAACTTATCAATAAACCAAAGCACATTACCACCTTGCATGATATATTGATCAATTTTAATTTTTTCATCTTCCGTAAATGCCTGTTCCGGTTTTACAATCAGCAATGCTTTAATAGTATTGGCATCTAAAATTCCGGTTCGCAAATCAAATATTCCAAAGCGAAAATTATTGCGAATGGTGTTAAATAAATCATTCACTGTAGGATTCAACGGTTCGCCATTGCCCACTGCATAAGCTACTACCGGAAATTGTGTTGCGGTTATTTTTTGAATAGCATCATCAAATTTAAATTCAAGCAATGCCTCCGAATAATTTAAAGTACTTTCTTCATCCATACCACTTTTTCCACTCATTAAATCAACTGGAATTATTTTGCCATTGTATTGTACAATTGCCGATGGAAATATAAGCCGTTCGGTTTGTGCATCATCATTTTCCTGTAACTGATTATTAAAAGGTTTGATGCCAATACGCACCAGACTATCATACAATTGTACTTTCATGGAATCGGGTAAACCCTCACCCGGCTTAATAAACCTAAAATGCAGATGACCATTTGAGTAAGATCGATAATTCTCTAATAATTCACCGGTTGTATTTTTTAACTTTCTGAATCCTGAACTCAGCTTTCCGGTTAGCAATACCTGTATTTCAATATCGCCCTTTAAATTGGCCAATAACTGCCTGGTAGAAGGACTTAATGAATATCTCTTTTCTTTAGTAAGATCTAAACGGACATGTATTTGCGCAGATAAAACAATAAGTATGGCAAAAAAAATAAGCAAAACTGCCCATCCATATTTTTTTTGAAGTAAAGAAGTAAGCTTCATTTTTTGTTATTTATTTCGAACAAATACTTGTGAATGAACAGACAGCAATCATTTTTGGCTATTGTACTGAATATTTATTTATTGATTACATTTTTTTGTGTAATGAACATGAAAAAACTATTCATTACAAAAAAATAAACCAAATCTCTGGTATCTATTACACCACGACTAACACTTTGATAATGAAAATTTATACCCAACATTTCTATATAATAATCAAGTGTACCTGAAAATACAGGTAACTTACTCAATGCATCAAAACCGGCATAGAGCATGAAACAAACAAATGCGCCGGCAATAAATGCTACCACTGTATTATTAGTAAAACTACTGGCAGCAATACCAATGGATACAAATACGCCACAAAGCAACAGCAGGCCTACATAACTGCCAATGGTAGCGCCCACATCTAACCCGCCACTACTGCTTAAATACTGCAATGAAAAAGCATATACCAAGGTTGGTAATAATGCGGCAAGTATAATGAGCATAGCTCCAAAAAACTTTCCCAAAACCAATCCGGAAGGTTTAACAGGCCATGTTTTTAATAACTCGAAGGTGCCGGTTTTATATTCATCAGCAAAACTACGCATGGTAATGGTGGGTATCAAGAAAAGGAGTACCCAGGGTACAAAATCGAAAAAGGGACTAAGTGTTGCATAACCAAAATTAAGCATGCTTGAATCAGGAAATACAAAAAGAAACAACCCGTTCAACAATAAAAAAATGATCAGCGCAACGTAGGCTGTAATACTGCTGAAAAATTGATTCCATTCTTTTTTACATATCATCCACATAACTATTCAAAACTAAGTGTTACTGTGTTTAGAAGAACAGAAATTTGAAAAAATTGTGTGTATATTAATAAAAAAAACTGCAACCGAAATTGATTGCAGCTTTCAAGAAAAGTATTCCAATGAAAATTATACCGCAAAACTTTCGCCACAGGCACAGCTTCTGCTGGCATTAGGATTATTAAAATGAAAACCTTTACCGTTCAATCCGTCTGAATATTCCAATACCGTATTCACTAAATATAAAAAACTTTTAATATCTGTTACAATTTTCAGGCCATTGTCTTCAAAAATCTGATCACCAGGTTTAATTTCATTATCAAAATCCATTTTATAACTTAAACCGGAACAGCCGCCCCCCACTACACCTACTCTTAAAAAATAAGAAGCATTATCTGCTTTGCCCGATTCTTTCATTAATTCATATACTTTTTCACGTGCTTTTTCACTTACATGAATTGCATTATCATTTGCTACCATTGTTGAAACCATTTAAATATTATTGCAAATTTAATTAAAGATTGTTGAATTGGTGGCGTCCATTTTTTAATAATCAGTTCCGGCCTTTAGGCAAAATTTGTGCTTTATGATTAAAGCCAACCTGTTGAACATTGATAGGCTACAGATAGTTCGTCAAGATTGATTCCTGAATCATGATCACCCCGGCTTCTATTGAGCATTTGAATTTTTTTTGAAAAGAGGTGCATTATTACAACATTTTGTTAAACCCCTCCCTATAACAACATTGCATTGATTGAATATTTCTTTACAATTAAGTCATTTCCCTAAGTTTCTGAACAGTTAAGGCAATTTGTTCAATGGCGTAATCAATTTCTTCTTCAGTTGTAAACCTGCTTAAACTAAAACGCATGGAGCTGTGTGCCAAATCATCGCTCAAACCCAATGCTTTTAAAACATAACTGGGTTCTAAAGAGGCAGAGGTACAAGCTGAACCGGAACTTATTGCCATATTTTTATTAAAACCCATGAGCAGGCCTTCTCCTTCCACATATTTGAAAGAAATATTACAAACATGGGGCAAACGATGCGTTGTATTTCCATTCACAGCAACCACTTCTAACTGCAGTAAGGCCTGTTCCAGTTTATCTCTTAACCGGCTGATTCTGGCAGCATCTTCAAACATTTCCAAACGGCACAATTCACAAGCCTTTCCAAATCCTACAATACCTGGCACATTCAGTGTGCCGCTGCGCATTCCATGCTCATGACCACCTCCATCCATTTGTGCAATTAATTTTACCCTCGGATTTTTTCTTCGAATGTATAATGCACCAACGCCTTTCGGACCGTACATTTTATGTGCACTAAACGCCATAATATCTATACCATCTTTTACAACATCCACCGGAATTTTGCCTACTGCCTGAGTAGCATCGGTAAAAAATAAAACGCCATGTTTTTTAGCAATGGCACTTATTTCTTTAATGGGTTGAATGACGCCAATTTCATTATTGGCATACATAATGGCAATAAGTATGGTAGTTGGTTTTATGGCTGCTTCTAATTCCTCTAAATTAATCAATCCATCCACTTTAACCTGTAAATACGTTACTTCAGCACCCTGTTTCTCCAAATGTTTACAGGTATCTAAAACTGCTTTGTGTTCAGTATTCAAGGTAATAATGTGGTTCCCTCTTCCGGCAAACACTTCTACGATGCCCTTTAAGGCCAAATTGTCACTTTCAGTAGCACCTGAAGTGAAGATGATTTCTTTCGGTTCAGCTCCAATTAATTTTGCTACTTGTTCTCTGGCGTACTCAACTGCCTCTGCAGCTTCCCATCCAAAAGCATGATTCCTGCTGGCTGCATTGCCGAAATGTTGGGTAAAATAGGGTAACATGGCTTCCAACACTCTTGGATCCATTGGCGTAGTAGCATTATTATCTAAATAAACAGGCAACTTCAACATACATCTAATTTTTTTACTACTTACTAACAACACAAATTTACTGCATTAGGTTCTTTAAATTTACTTTTCATAATGCAAACAGGCATTCAATTGCCATGTTTGGTAAAATGATTGGATATGCATAAAATTGAACACATTGGCATAGCAGTGCAAAATTTAGAAAATGCCATTGAAAAATATGAAATACTGCTAAATACTCCCTGCTATAAAACTGAAATGATAAACAGTGAACAAGTGAATACTGCTTTTTTTAGCGTTGGCGATTCAAAAATAGAGTTACTGGCAAGTTTAGATACAGAAGGGGTTATTCCAAAATTTATTGCCAAAAGAGGTGAAGGTTTGCATCATATTGCTTTTGAAGTAACCGATATTGAAAAAGAAATAGAACGGTTGAAACAGGCTGGTTTTTCTTTTATTAATGAAGTACCTAAAATAGGAGCAGACAATAAATTGGTTTGTTTTATACACCCTAAAACTGCCAACGGTGTTTTAATTGAACTTTGTCAGGAAATTAAAAGCTGATTATTGGTTGATTTTTCAATGTAACAGTTACTTGATTACCGGGTTGCAGTGTGGTATGTTGCTCCATTACTTTTAAATCGCCGGCCTGCGATGTATGCACAACTATCATATCATAACTTCCCAAAAACTGCACCTCTTTTACGGTTCCTGTAATCAGCCCATTTGAATGGGGATGTAATTCTATTTGATGAGGCCTTAATATAAAATTGTCTGTAGATTGGGCATTCGTGCTTTGCAGCGCTAACAACGCAGCCATCGATGCAGGTATTATATTAAAATCGCCAAATAGGCCTGCAGAATAGGTATTTACGGGATGATAATAAATTTCATGAGGTGATCCTTGCTGAATAATATGTCCATTTTCTAAAATAACGATGGTATCTACCCAAGGTAGTGTATCCATGGGATCGTGAGAGGCCATTATGAAATTCAATTCCTGATTTTGGGCAATTTCAGCTAATACTGTTTTTAATATTTGTTTGTGATCAAAATCAAGATTTGAAAATGGCTCATCTAAAATGATGAGTTGGGGTTGCATAATTAATAAACGAGCCAATGCCACTCTTTGTCTTTCACCACCGGAAACTTCATTGGTTTTACGATGCAATAGGTGTTCAATTCTGCAGATAGCAAATAATGTTTCAGCAGCCTGTTTTTCAAGTTGATTATTATAATCGAGTATTTCAGCTATGGTATAATTATTCCACAATTCAAAATGCTGCGACAGGAAGGCAATTCCCTTATGCCCCGGCAATAATTGTTCATCCGGGCCTTTTACTTTATTGCCTTTAAAGTAAACATTACCCGCATCGGGTTGTTCCCATCCTGCAATAATTTTTAGTAAAGTTGTTTTACCTGCTCCCGAAGCACCGGACAATGCAATTTTTTGATGATGTTTTTGTTCAAAATTAATATCCTGCAATATCCAATGATCATTATTCTGATTGTACCGTTTGCTAATTTTTTCTACCTGTAAAAACATTATTCAATTTTTTTAATCAGCATTGAAAACTGTATCAGATGAAAAAATAAGGAGAATAGAAGCATTAAAAATAGCCGTAATATTATTATATCAAAGGCCTAATTTTTCAATGGCCGATTGTGCTGCAATCTGGCTGGCATCTTTTTTATTGAAGCCTTTGCCTTTCGCTAAAATTTCACCATCTAATACTGCATTAATGGTAAATACCCTTCTGCCTGCTTCTAATTTTTCTTCCAACAGTTCAAAATTGAGCATTTTGCCATTTCTGTTGGCCCATCCTATTAATTTGTTTTTTAAATTAATATCTATTAATTCCAGGTCTTCAATAAACATGTGGGGAATTAAAATTTGGCGAATAACCCATTGCCGGGTTTTTTCATACCCTTTATCTAAATAAATGGCACCGGTAATAGCTTCTAAAGTATTGCCAAAAATCTGGCTGCTTTTCAGCGAACCATCAAACTTATTAAAGCGGGTAATACGCTTTAAACCCATTTTTACAGCAATATCATTGAGTTGCTGACGATTCACCATTTTACTGCGCATCTCTGTTAAAAATCCCTCACCTTTATAGGGATATCGTTTAAAGAGATAATCTGCAACTATGGCGCTTAATACCGCATCACCCAGGTATTCTAATCTTTCATTATTTTCTTCAGGGGTATCTTTTACCGAACGGTGGCTTAATGCAATTTTATATAGCGATATTTTACCGGGTTTAATACCCAGCACATTTTTTAACTCTTTTTCGAAGGCTGCTTTAGACGAACTGAAAATTTTAGGTAGCATTTGCACAGCGTTAAGCTACATATTTTTTTACAATTACACAGGCATTATGTCCGCCAAAACCAAAAGTATTGCTTAATGCCGCATTAATGGTTCTGGTTTGTGCCTTATTAAAAGTAAAATTAAGCTTAGAATCTAAGTCAGGGTCGTCAGTAAAATGATTAATGGTAGGAGGAACAATATCGTGCACCACGCTTTTTATGCAAGCAATGGCTTCTATCACACCGGCAGCGCCGAGACAATGTCCGGTCATTGATTTTGTAGCACTGATATTTAAATCATAAGCATGTTGGCCAAATACATTTACAATGGCTTTTACTTCGGCAATATCACCTAAAGGTGTAGAAGTACCATGGGTGTTGATGTAATCAATATCTTCCGGTTGCATGCCTGCATCTTCTAAAGCCACACGCATTACATTTTGTGCACCCAGTCCATCCGGATGTGGGGCTGTAATATGATAAGCATCGGCAGTAGCGCCACCACCGGCAATTTCGCAGTATATTTTTGCTCCGCGGGCCAGTGCATGTTCCAATGTTTCTAAAATTACCACACCTGAGGCTTCACCCATTACAAAACCATCACGGTATTTATCATATGGTCGGCTTGCGGTAGTGGGATCATCGTTTCTTTCGCTCATGGCCTTCATGGCATTAAATCCGCCAACACCGGCTTCGCTGATAACAGCTTCACTTCCTCCACTAACGATGATATCTGCTTTTCCTAAACGGAGTAAATTATAAGCTTCTATCATAGCATTGGTACTACTGGCACAAGCGCTAACCACAGCGAAATTGGGGCCACGCAAATTATGGCGCATAGATATTTGCCCAGCGGCAATATCTAAAATCATTTTCGGGATGAAAAAGGGATTGAAGCGAGGCGTACCATCGCCTTTGGCAAATTCCATTACTTCCTGTTGAAAAGTGATTAAACCGCCAATACCACTGGCAAATACCACACCAACCCTATCGGGATTAATATTTTCTTTATTTAAACCGGCATCGGCCATTGCCTGATCGCTGGCAACGAGTGCAAATTGTGTAAAACGGTCAATTTTCCGGGCCTCTTTTCTATCCATAAACTGAACGGGATCAAAACCTTTTACCTCGCAGGCAAATTGCGTTCTGAACTTAGAGGCATCAAACTGGGTAATAGGAGCAGCCCCGGAAACACCTTTTACAAGATTTTCCCAATAATCAGCTACAGTATTACCTAAGGGCGTAATAGCGCCCAATCCGGTTACAACAACGCGTTTTAATTGCATAGTTAAAGGACCTGTGTTTAAGTGATAATCCGCCTATCCGTGGCTAGAAGCCTAAGAAAGGCGGATTCATTATTCCATCAATGGAGTAAAAGCTTATTTGGCATGTTCTTCCAGATAAGTAATTGCCTGGCCAACGGTGGTAATGGTTTCAGCCTGCTCATCAGGAATAGAAATGTTGAATTCTTTTTCAAATTCCATGATTAATTCAACGGTATCCAAAGAATCGGCACCGAGATCGTTAGTAAATGAAGCCTCATTGGTTACTTCTGCTTCATCAACACCTAACTTGTCGACAATGATTTTCTTTACTCTTGTTGCGATGTCTGACATTGTAATAAGTTTTGTTACAGGCGCAAAAATATACTTTTTGACAAAACTCCAATGTTTTCTGTCAATTTTGTTTTAACAAGTTTTTTAAACAGTTTAATAACATTATTTTGTTTGGCACTTTTTTCGGGTATTTTAAAAATGATTTTTACCTTGTAAAAAATTATACAGAATGGCAATTAGGATAATAGATTACGGCACTGACGATTACCAGAAAATGGTAGATTTGCGTTACCAGATTTTACGCAAACCACTTGGGCTTCAATTTAACCAGGTAGAGCTGGAAGAAGAAAAAAATGATATTTTAATTGGCTGTTTTGATGAGGATAAATTAGAAGGATGTTGTATATTAACTCCTTTAGATAATAAAAAGGTTCGTTTACGCCAAATGGCCGTCATTGATGGGTTACAGGGCAAAGGTATTGGCCGTTCTTTAATGAATTATGCAGAAAATATAGCCAGAGATATGGGCTATGATGTGTTGTGCATGCATGCCCGTAAAACGGCTGTTGGGTTTTATGAAAAATTAGGCTATCAAATTGCTTCCCCTGAATTTAACGAAGTAAATATTCCGCATTATATGATGAAAAAAAATTTGAGATAAAGAAATTTGCTTTTTTTAGGAAGGAATATGTAATTTAAACAGTTCCCTTATTTGTTTTTTATTTTCATCTTCCATGCCTTCTTTGGGAATTAAAAAAAATGATTTTGCATTAAAATAAAGATGAAAAAAATGGGGACTTTCCATGTATTTTGCAAAATCAGCCCATTTCCAATGGGCTTCTCCCCATTCATTTTCTAAAAAAATCTTATCATCGGTAAACCGGATGATGAATTGATCAGTAAACGTTTTTATACTTCTTTTATAAATGGAATAGGGCAAAATATACCAAACGGCTATCAACATTAATAACCAGATCAATGAGCCTAAAACAAAAGGTTCAGGCCGTATTTTTTTAAAAAAGAAAAGAATGGCGGCTAAAATTGCATACAAATTTACCAGAATAATCATGAATTTAATTTCCTGGCGGGCAAAAAAGTGGTAGCGTAGTGCCTGAATTACTTTTTTCTTATTATAGGAAAAGCTGTATTGCATCATAAGTTAAAATGTAAAAGTATAAAAGTAAAAGTTTAATTGCAGCGATGCATGAACGCATAAAAAAACAACCTGTACTTTTAGGTAACAGGTTGTAATTGTAAAAAAAAGTATAATAACTGTTTTCAGATTTAACTGCACCCCATGCTGTTTCCGCAATTTAAACATTTATAGCATGTGCCGCTGCGTACAGTAATATGTCCACAGGTATTGCAGGCTGGTGCATCACTTTGCATATTTTTGGCTGCGGCATTCACCATGTCCAATCCACTGTTTACTTTTGCAGACGAACCGGCGCTTTTTTGTGTAGTGGTATGGCTTCCGGATCCTGCAGTTACTCTTATATTGCTTAATTCAGGCTTTCCCAAATAAGATAACTCAGTTTCCTGTACACCTGTATTTTCAACTTCAGGTTTATTTAAAACATGTACCAGATCAGTTCTTCCCAAATAGTCAAAAGCCAATGCACGAAATACAAAATCAACTAAAGAGGTGGTGGTTTTAATGTTGGGATGGTCTACCATTCCGGAAGGTTCAAACTTGGTAAATACAAATTTTTCTACAAACTCTTCTAATGGAACCCCGTATTGCAAGCCAACTGAAACGGCAATAGCAAAGCAGTTCATTAAACTTCTTAAAGTAGAGCCTTCTTTGGCCAAATCAATAAATATTTCGCCAAGGGTGCCATCAGTATATTCTCCGGTTCGCAAAAAGATAACCTGGCCGCCAACTTTTGCTTTTTGGGTATATCCACGCCTTTTTGCAGGCAATGATTTGCGCTCTACAATTCTTGATAAAGCTCTCTTTAATTGAGTGTCGGTAGATGCATTCATTCTTCTGGTTACTTCCTCTAACAACTCATCAACCGTTAATTGACTTAAATCGACAATAGAAGCATCAACAGGTATTTTTACTGATTCAGTAACCGCCGCTTTAGTTTGTGTTTGGCCAGCTTCGTCGGTTGTTTTTTTCTTCTTGTCTGATTTGTTGCTTAACGGTTGAGAGAGTTTAGAGCCATCCCTATATAAAGCACACGCTTTTAAACCTAATTTCCAGCTTAAATAATAAGCTTCTTCAATCTCTTCCACTTTTGCCTCATGTGGCAGATTAATGGTTTTTGAAATGGCACCACTTAAAAAGGGCTGACAAGCTGCCATCATTTTAATATGGCCATGTGCATGGATATAACGTTCCCCTTTCTTTCCGCATTTATTGGCACAATCAAATACCGGCAAATGTTCCGGCTTTAAGTGTGGTGCACCTTCAACAGTCATGGTTCCACATACATAATCGTTGGCTGCTTCAATTTCATCATCTGTAAAGCCCAATGCTTCCAGCATATTAAAATCCCAGCTACTGTATTCTTCTTCTTTAAAACCTAACCGTTGCATACAGGCATCGCCTAATGCAAAGCGATTGAAAAGAAATCCAATTTCAAAAGCTGATTTTGCAGCCTGATTAATTTTGGCAATTTCTTCTTGTATAAACCCTTTGGCAGCCAGTGTAGTATTATTAATAAAGGGTGCTCCTTCAAAACTGGCGGTTCCTACTGCATAATTTTCAATATCTTTTATTTGAGCGTCAGTATATCCTAAATTTTTCAGTGCATTGGGAACTGCCTGGTTAATAATTTTGAAATAACCCCCGCCACTTAACTTTTTAAATTTTACCAATGCAAAATCGGGTTCTACGCCGGTTGTATCACAATCCATAATTAAGCCAATGGTGCCGGTAGGGGCAATTACGGTAGTTTGAGCATTCCGGTACCCATATTTTTCGCCAAGTTGTACTGCATCATCCCAGGCTTTGGTTGCTGCTTTCAGCAAATAATCCGGGCAATATTTGGCTTTTATTCCTACCGGTTTAATTTGCAAACCGATATAAGCCTCTTCGGCATCATAAGCCGCTGCACGGTGGTTGCGCATTACCCGAAGCATATCAGCTTTATTCTCTTCAAATTTTCTGAAAGGGCCTAAAAAGGCAGCCATTTCTCCAGAGGTTTTATAGGCAGTACCTGTCATGATGGCTGTAACTGCACCGGCAATACCACGGGCATCTTCACTATCATAAGGAATGCCGCTTAACATTAATATGGTTCCTAAATTGGCAAAACCCAAACCCAGTGTTCTGTAATCGTATGATAATTGTGCCACCTCCTTGGATGGAAATTGAGCCATTAACACAGAAATTTCCAAAACAGCAGTCCATAAACGACTAATATATTCTATGCCTTCTACATCAATCGTATTATTTGCTTCATTAAAAAATTTGCGGAGATTAATGGAAGCCAGATTACAGGCAGTATTATCTAAAAACATGTATTCACTACATGGATTAGAGGCATTTATGCGCCCACCCTGTGGACAAGTATGCCACTCATTAATGGTAGTATCAAACTGGGTACCGGGATCGGCACAACGCCAGGCAGCATAAGCAATATTGTTCCAAACTTCTCTTGCCGGAATGGTTTTCATTACCCGGCCATCGGTACGGGCTTTCAGTTCCCAGTTTTCATTTTTTTCTAGTTTTTCAAAAAAGCTGTTGGGTATACGTACTGAATTATTAGAATTTTGACCTGAAACGGTTAAATAGGCTTCTCCTTCATAATTGGAATCATAACCTGCTGCTATGAGTGCCGCCACTTTATTTTCTTCTTCCACCTTCCAGTTAATAAATTTCATGATTTCCGGATGGTCTAAATCAAGACACACCATTTTTGCAGCCCTGCGGGTAGTACCGCCTGATTTAATGGCACCTGCAGCCCGATCGCCAATTTTCAAAAAACTCATCAACCCACTTGAAGTTCCTCCGCCGCTTAATTTTTCACCTTCACCACGTATTTGTGAAAAATTGGTACCTACACCGCTGCCATATTTAAAAATACGTGCTTCACGTACCCATAAATCCATAATTCCACCCTCATTCACTAAGTCATCTTTAACAGATAAAATGAAACAGGCATGAGGCTGTGGCCTTTCATATGCATTTTGCGATTTTTTTAAAGTTCCGTCTTTGGGATCAACATAATAGTGCCCTTGCGGTTTACCGGTAATACCATAACTTTCAAACAAACCGGTATTAAACCATTGTGGCGAATTGGGTACACATGACTGATTTAGGATACTGAATACTAGCTCATCATAAAACACCTGTGCATCCTGTTCAGAAACAAAATAATTGTAGCGTTGGCCCCATACTTTCCAGCAATTGGCCATACGATGCGCCACCTGCTTAACAGAAGTTTCACGACCGGTGGTTCCATCGGGTTGGGGTACGCCTGCTTTTCTAAAATATTTTTGTGCTAAAATATCGGTTGCAATTTGGCTCCATTGCTTTGGCACTTCTACATTGTTCATTTCAAAAACCACTTCGCCATTAGGATTTTTAATGATGCTGGTTCTGTAATCGTATTCAAACAAATCAAATGGACTGATACCTTCTTTGGTATAGCGGCGTTTAAATTGTAAGCCTTTGTTTTTAGATGCGGGTGCCATGAGCCTTTAGTTTAGTAATGCAGTGAATGATGTTTTTTACAGGATATCCTGTTACGGATAGCGGTTAACGAAAATATCTTTTCATAATTAAAAAACCTTATTGTAAATATTAACAGATTGTGGAAAAACCTTGTTAAAAAGTTGCAGATTCAAGGCCTGTTTGCATTTCAAAAAATATTAACACATGTAGATAATATTTTGAAAATAAATGCTTGCCGTTTCAAACAAAATTCCTATTATTAATGTGTATAAAATGATACTATTGTTTCATATGTGCGCATCCATGCAAAACATTCACACGTATATTTCACGTATATTTAAAGTGCTTACAAACATTTTCACACAATATGTCCAATTAAACAACCATTATTTATGATTGAAAAATTACATCAAAAGCAGCTAAATTCGGGTTTAAACCATCTAAATAATTGCTAATTATTTTATTGTTGTAGTTCAAAAAAAGGTAGAGAAAAGGAGCAACATAAACAATTTGCAGATTTTTTTTATCCATAAAAAACCATTATTTCATGGTTTTACACCAGATACTTATTAATTTAAGCGAATAAAACAAAAAGTTTTTGCATTTTTGCAATAAGTCAGTCACTTACAATTTTTTGCATGAAGCAAACCTTGTATCATCAGATTACGGAAAAAAAGCAGACAGGTAAAAAATCTTTTGCTGTATTAATTGATCCTGATAAGGTAAATCATTCCTCTATCGAGCAATTGGTGCAGCTATCAGTGAATGCCCATGTTGATTATTTTTTGGTGGGTGGAAGTTTGGTCATTTCAAACCATTTAGATGAATGTATTCGGCAAATTAAAGCCGCTTGTACTATTCCTGTTTTATTATTTCCGGGTTCACCTTCACAGGTTAGTAAATATGCCGATGCACTGTTGTATCTGTCGTTAATTTCGGGAAGAAATCCTGAATTATTGATTGGGCAGCATGTAGTAAGCGCTCCATTTGTGAAGAAAAGCGGATTAGAAATTATACCTACCGGTTATATGGTGATTGATGGTGGCGCACCCACTACCGTATCGTATATTTCGAATGCCACCCCCATCCCATCCGACAAAAATGATATTGCCATGTGTACGGCTATGGCCGGAGAGATGCTGGGCATGAAACTCATTTACATGGATGCCGGAAGTGGTGCCAAACGCCCAATAACCGAAACCATGATTGCATTGGTAGCACAACATATAGAAGTGCCTTTAATTATTGGAGGTGGCATTACAGATGCTGAAAAGGCCTATTTAAACTGTAAAGCCGGAGCTGACATAATTGTTGTAGGTAATGCTATTGAAAAAGATGCATCGCTTATTAAAGAATTAAGCGATGCTATTCATTCTGTTCCTATTAAAATTTAGCGCAACTGTGTTGTATCTACCCTGGTTGGGGTATCTTTTCCATTTACAATAGATTGTGCACTGAGTGCAATGGCTCTGATAATAGCCGTCATATTATTTAAGTTAAGCGTTTGCACCTCATCGCTGGGTTTATGGTAGTTGGGCTCATTATCCATTTTTGAAGTAGATATAGTGTGCGCAGGTACTCCTTTTTTAGCCAAAGTGGCATTATCGGAGCGATAAAATAAATTTTGTTCGGTATATGGGTCCGGATAAAATGTAAACGGTGTTCCTCTTAAATTGCGTTGCATGATTTGCCCCATATCGGTTTTATCATATCCGGTAATATAAGCACTATTGGTACCCCATTTACTTTCGGTTCCAATCATTTCAATATTAAACATGGCTTTCACCGCATCGGGATTGAATTGCTCTGAAAAATAAGCTGAACCATATTCACCAATTTCTTCTGCAGTAAAAGCTGCAAAAACCAAGGTTCTTGCATTATTATTTAAATGTGCATAATATTTGGCCAACATAATTACGGCTGTTGTTCCGGCAGCATCATCATTGGCACCGTTATACAACGAATCGCCATTTACAGGTTTACCAATACCTAAATGGTCGTAATGGCCCGAGAAAATAACATATTCATTCGGCAATTTTTTTCCGGGTATTATACCTACAATATTGCTTAAAGGCATTTCTGTAAAAGTTTGCTGTGCCTTTAATTGGAAATGTTCCGGATGGGTTTGTGCTGTTAAAACAAAAATGGCAGAAGCTGCATTTTGTAGAAACTGACGCGAAAAATAAGATAACCTTGGAAAATATTTTGTAAATGCCGTATCAATAAAAATGATTTGATTGTGATTGGATTGTAGCAATTCTAATAAATGCGTGAAGAAATCACTACCGGCAGGTATAGTAACTTGGGTATAGCCGGAATTTTCATTGATGTCAAGGTTTTTTTCCTGAGAACGAATGATAAATTGATTGGCAGGAATTCCCTTCCCGTCTATCTGCAAACTGGCAATACTGTGTTCAGGTTTTAGCATCATAAAATTTTGACGATAGGTACCACCCGCTATTAGTGGTTGCAAACCCGCTTTCTTAAATTCATCTATTATAAAACCGGCAGCTTTTTCAATACCAGGTGTAAACACCCTTCGGCCCTGCATATCATCGGCAGCCAGTATATTTTCAATACGTGTTACTTCTTTTTCGGTAATTATTTTTTCAAGAGCAGTTTGTGCGTGAACAACCAGTATTCCTGCAGTTAAAACCAACAATAAAATTGTTTTGAGAAAGCGCATATTTGTATTTGTTATGATGTTTGTATTGAAATAAGCAACTGCATAAAACAGGTTATTGGGCAATAAGCTTGTTTTGTACAAAAAATGGATGGTTGAAATAATTCCACAAATAAATTTACAGGCTCATCATTTCCTTGAACTTAACGGTTTGCCGCCTGCTCACTTCTACTTTTTCACCTCCTTTTAAATCAATTAGCAAGCCTCCGTTAAAGTAAGGTTCAATTTTTTCAATCCAGCGTAAATTAATAATGTGTTTACGATTGGCACGAAAAAACATTTTGTCATCTAACCTGTCTTCTAATGCATTGAGCGATTTTAAAATAAGTGGTTTATTGCTGCCAAAATACACTTTGGCATAGTTACCCACACTTTCAAACAAACGAATTTCGCCTAGTTTTACAAACCAGCACCGTTCCCCATCTTTTACAAAAACTTGATCATTTTCAGTGAGTGGACCACGGTTTACCTGACCATTTAAGCCTAATTTTTCTTTAAACAATTCATCCTGCAGTTTTGCAAGGGCATCGCTAAGCCGTTTGGGTTCAATGGGTTTTAAAAGATAATCTAATGCATTTACTTCAAAAGCTTTAATGGCATATTCATCATAAGCTGTGGTAAAAATTACTTTGGGTGCTTTTTCAACCTGTTCTAATAAATCAAAACCCGTTTTTCCGGGCATTTGAATATCCAGAAAAATTAATTCCGGATTGTACAATTCAATTTTTTCAATTCCTTCATCCACGTTTGCGGCCTCTTCAATTACTTCAATATCGCTGTGGTTTTGCAATAATTTTTTTAGCTCGTTACGGGCTAATCGTTCATCATCAATAATAATTGCTTTAATGGGCATATTGTATTCTATTTAAAAATATTTTTATTTAACCTGAACCGGCAAAATTACCTTTGCCTCTACCATTTCATCAAAAATGGTATTTAACTCAAACTTAGCCTCTTTCCCATATAACAAATTTAGCCGTGTTAGTGTGCTGGTAATGCCAAAACCTTCGGTATTGTTTTCCGAATTTAAAGTTCCGGAATTTTGTACTATTAATTCATGGTGATTTTCTTTGAAATTAGAGATAATTTTTATGGTGCCACCATCTCGCTGCTGGCTGATGCCGTGTTTAATGGCATTTTCTACCAATGTTTGCAGCATCATAGGCGGAATGGGCTGATCTAAAGTATCTTCATCAATATCATATTCAACTTGCAGACGTTCTTCAAAACGGATATGTTCTAAAGCCAGATAATCTTTCACAATATTCAATTCCCGCTCAAAAGGAGCCAGTTCTAATTTTTCTGACTGCATGCTGCTTCTTAAAATATTACTCAACTCGGTAATGGCCGTTCTGGCCCGTTGTGGGTTTTCATCTACCAATGCCCTGATACTATTCAAAGCATTGAAAATAAAATGCGGATTGATATGCGATTTGATGGTTTTCAATTCCAGCTCTTTCACCAAACTTTGCAGTCGTATTTTATCTAATTCATCGCGCCTGCTTTTTTGAATATAGTGATAGGTGAAATAAATAAAATTCCAGATTAAATAAAACAAAAAAGTGGTTAATAATGCCCTTGCCACCCTGTTTCCAAAACTGTATTGTTTTAATTGAGGGAGCTCCCAGTTAAATAAACCGATGAGTGAAACAAAAACCAATGAATCCAATAAAGCAAATACCAATGCTGTAATGAGTAGCAAAAAAATTTGTTTCTGCAAATCGAACCGAATGAAATCAAATCCTTTAATCACCATGCGCATCAGGTGGGTAATCACCAATCCTAAAAACGCATCGGTAAATAAACTTTGAAAAAAGAAGGGTTGCGGTTTTGAACGGATGGCAAAGTAAAAGAAGGTCCAAACAAGTGTATAGGCACTCCAACCCAAAATCTGGCACCACCAATATGTTGATATTTTGTTTCTCATGCAGTATGAAAGTAGTCTTAAAATAAAAACCGAATATAGCGAATTTGATTAAAGGCAAAATATCGGTGCTGTTTGGTTGAACACATGATTAAAAAAACTGAACCAAAGCAATTTTATACTGTTGTATACATTTAGCTTATAAATTGCTATTTTTACTTTTAAATTTTTTTGAATGGACATAAAGCCCGGCGTTTTATTGGGAAAAATTAATTTTCCTGACGATTTAAAAAAATTAGATCGTACACAATTGCACCAGGTATGTGATGAGTTACGGCAATACATCATTGATGTGGTGAGCGTGTATGGCGGGCATTTTGCTGCCAGTTTGGGCGTTGTTGAATTATCAGTTGCCTTACATTATGTGTACAATACCCCCTACGATCAATTGGTTTGGGATGTAGGCCACCAGGCTTATGGCCATAAAATTTTAACCGGCCGTAGAGATAATTTTATTACCAACAGAAAATACAAAGGATTAAGCGGATTCCCCAAACGGTCTGAAAGCGAATACGATACATTTGGCGTAGGGCATTCCTCTACTTCTATTTCTGCCGCATTGGGTATGGCTATGGCGGCTAAATACAAAGGTGAAAACAGAAAAAATATTGCAGTAATTGGCGATGGCAGTATGACTGCGGGCATGGCTTTTGAAGCCATGAACCATGCCGGTGTTGCCGATAGTGATGTGCTCATTATTTTAAATGATAATTGCATGAGCATTGACCCCAATGTAGGTGCATTGAAAGAATATTTAACTGATATTACTACCTCGCATACTTATAACAAAATGCGGGATGAAATATGGAATATTTTGGGCAAACTACCGGCCGGTAAAAACTTTAGCCGGGATATTGCCAGTAAAATGGAAGCCGGATTGAAAGGTATGGTGAGCAAAAGCAGTAACCTGTTTGAATCGCTTAAAATACGCTATTTCGGACCCATTGACGGGCACAATATCACCAAATTGGTAGATACCCTCAAAGATATGCGTGATATACCGGGCCCCAAATTACTGCATATCATTACCGTTAAAGGCAAAGGCTATGCATTGGCTGAAAAAGACCAAACCAAATGGCACGCACCCGGTTTATTTGATAAGGTAACCGGCGAAATTTATAAAAAACACTCAGACATACCCCAACCTCCAAAATATCAGGATGTATTTGGACATACCATTATTGAATTGGCGGAACAGAATGCCAGCATAATGGGTGTTACCCCTGCTATGCCCAGTGGCTCATCCTTAAAATTCATGATGGAAAAAATGCCCGACCGCGCATTTGATGTAGGCATTTGTGAACAACATGCTGCTACACTCAGTGCAGGACTTGCAACACAAGGTATGCGGGTGTATTGCAATATTTATTCATCATTCATGCAAAGGGCATACGATCAGGTGGTGCATGATATTGCCATTCAAAAACTACCGGTTGTGCTGTGTTTAGACAGAGCCGGATTAGTAGGTGAAGATGGACCAACACACCATGGGTGTTATGATATTCCCTACTTCCGTTGTATTCCCAACATGATTATCAGTGCCCCTATGAATGAACAGGAACTGCGCAACCTAATGTACACAGCCCAATTACCATCTACCCAAATGCCATTTGTAATACGATACCCCAGAGGTGAGGGTGTAATGCCTAACTGGAAAACACCGTTTGAGGCAATTACCATTGGTAAAGGACGAAAATTAAAAGATGGAAAAACTTTGGCTATACTTTCTATTGGTCATCCGGGTAATTTTGTTCAGGCCGCTATTCGACAATTGAGAACTGAAGGCATTGATCCTGCACATTACGATTTACGTTTTGTAAAACCTATTGATGCAGATTTACTTCATGAAGTTTTTCAACGTTACCAAAAAATAGTTACAGTAGAAGATGGTGCTATAACCGGTGGCTTTGGAAGTGCTGTGTTGGAATTTATGGCCGACAATCATTACAATGCAACCGTTGTTCGCTTGGGAATACCCGACAGATTAGTTGAACATGGAACTTTAAAAGAGTTGCACAAAGAGTGTGGTTACGATGCAGAAGGTATAGCCATTGCTGCAAGAAATTTGTTGCATGAAAAAGTGTCTGTACGTGTAATGCAATAATTGCAAACCGGAATGTGCAGCATCATGCCTTTGCCTGCAATTTCGCTATTAATCGCCAAAATATTCTACATATATTCTGGCGGTTTCATACAATTTAATGCAATGCAATTGTACGGTATCCGGTAAATAAGGAGCCAATTGCTGCCAAATGGCAACAGCCAGATTTTCGGTGCTGCACATTTTTCCCTGCATAAAATCTACATCCAAATTCAAATTCTTATGATCTAATTTATCAATCACCCTAGTTTTAATTAATTGGCTTAGCTTTTTAACATCATACAAAAAACCGGTATCGGGGTCGGGCATGCCTTTAATGGTTACATATAAATCGTAGTTATGCCCATGCCAGTTTTCATTGGCACAAAGGCCAAATACTTGTTCATTCTTTTCTCTGCTCCAGTTGGGATTGTAGAGTTTATGTGCTGCATTAAAATGCTCCTGACGAGTTAAATATACCATTCTACACCATTATTTACCGGCAAAGGTAATATTTGCAAGTTTATATTTCAACCGGGTGGCGCCAACAGACTTTATTCTGTATGCTTAGTTGATTGCGGTAAATAGCAGGTATTTACCGTATTGTGTATCCCTTCAATTACTACCTTATAAAAATTGCCGTGGAGCTGTTGCAGTGCAATAGAAAAAACCTGTTGCTTATTTGGAACGTTACCTGCTAAATGATAGGTATCTACATTACCGGATTTAAAACAGTTGGTAGTTGTCCAATAAATTTTAACCGGTTCATTGGCAGAAAATGATTGCCAATGTACTACCAATGAATCATTTTGCAGCATTACAGAGGGGTGCGCAACCGAAATCGGACCCAGCATTGGCACACCATCCAATTCATATTGCATGGCAATGGGAACAGGCACCTC
Organism: Hydrotalea sp. AMD; assembly: GCF_004100315.1. Lineage (NCBI taxonomy): Bacteria > Pseudomonadati > Bacteroidota > Chitinophagia > Chitinophagales > Chitinophagaceae > Hydrotalea > Hydrotalea sp. AMD. The sequence goes on from NZ_SCKY01000006.1 coordinate 72,508, forward strand.
CATAAAACGAGCAATGGTTGGAAAAATATCTACCACAGCAGGTTCATCTTTTTTGGCATATTCATTCAATTGCTTCGTATTCATTACCATCCAGGTCGTTCTTTCTCTTTCTGACTGCCCACCATGGTTTCGTCCGGTTTGTGCATCACGGCCATGATCGGTCGTTAAAATCAGCAACCATTTTTCATTAAAATGTTTTTCCCGATATTGAATAGCCTGCCAAATTTTACCCATTTGGATATCTAAATATGATACGGCCTGTTTAAATATATCGCCGGTGCCATGCATATGCCCCATATCATCTGTATATTCCAGATATACCCATGAAGCATCCGGACCTGAGCTACGTACAACACTGTCTGCTTTCGCTACCACAGCTTCATCAATCAAATGCATATAATGATGGGCAGCATCATGCGGAAACTGCATTGTATCTAATTCATATCCATCAAAATGTATATCTGGTTTAAAATTGCCTGCCGCAGGCAATCCATCACCCAACAACTTTGTTCTGTTATCTAACCAACTGGAAAATATTGCTACTTTTTTTTCGGGATTGCTCTCTTTAATTAACCGCAAAATATTGAGATAATGATAATTAGGATTTTTAACGCCATTCGTAAACACATTGTGTTTGTATGCCCAGGTGCCCGTTAATAAATTATTGTAACCGGGTGCTGAAATAGTAGGCATTTGAGAATAGCTGTTTGGTATGCCGCCTGTAAACGATCTTCTATAAGTACCCACCTGAATAACTGAATTGATAGCAGGTTTAGGAACTGATTCTATCACATCGGCCGGAATACCATCCGCAATTACAAACAGTACTTTATGTTGTTGATGCTGTGCAAAAAGCACTGAATGAACTGAGCAAACAACCAACAACAAGCAACTGATTTTACATAACTTCATATAAAATATTAATGGCTAAATTTCCAGATTTAAATGGAAATTGTTTTGTTATTTAATTGTAAACAAACCTATTATACCAGATTTACAAACTTTAATTTTACATTCAATTCGATGCTTCCTTGCACGAAACAACAACAGGGAAGCGAAATTGAAGTATAAAAATCGAAAATTTTTTGCATGAAAATTTGGGTAACTGCCGCAACAGCTTTTGAAATACAAATTGCAAAGGAAACTTTACAAAAAAACAAACACCATAAAAATATTACTGCATTGCATTTTGCAACCACCGGTGTAGGCATGCTTTTATCTGCTGTACAATTAACAAAACTGGTTTTAACAGAGCATCCGGATTGCATCATCCAGGCAGGTATTGCCGGTACATTTCATCAACACTTAAAACCTGCCTCAGTAGTAGCAGTAAAAAAAGAGATGTTAGGCGATACAGGTGTAATGGAACAGCAAAATTGGAAAGATATTTTTGATTTGGGATTACAATCAAAAAACACAAAACCTTTTGAAAACGGGAGCATCACCAATCACTATTTAGAACAATGGAATATTACCGCATTGCCGGAAGTTAGTGGTATTTCTGTGAATGAAATTTCAACCAATCCGCAACGCATTGTACAACTGAACAGCAAATATGCACCCGATATAGAAACGATGGAGGGGGTTGCTTTGCATTTTGTTGCCGGTATTTTTAATATTCCTTATATACAAGTAAGAGCTATTTCGAATGTGGTAGGTGAGCGAGATAAGCAAAAATGGGCGATGGAGAAAGCATTGCAAGCTTTGAACAAAGCAATCATTCAATATGTTGAAATTTTTAATGAAATAAATTTTGAAAGTAAGAACTAAATAAAAGCGCATTACATATCATGAAATACACATTAGGATTTTCACCCTGCCCCAACGATACTTTTATTTTTGATGCATTGGTGAATCATAAAATTGATACAAAGGGAATTGAATTTGATGTAATATTAGAAGATGTAGAAACATTGAATAGATGGGCTATTGAAAAAAAATTAGACTTTTCGAAAATTAGTTATGGTGTGCTACCCGCGGTTTCGCCTTACTACTGGTTGCTGCAAAGCGGTGGTGCATTGGGAAAGGGAGTAGGACCATTGTTAATTAGTTTACCCGGTAATAATGCCATCCAAATGTATCCAGAAACAGCCACAGTAGCTATTCCCGGCGAAAACACCACTGCACATCTTTTGTTTTCATTAGCTTACCCTACTATTAGCAATAAAAAAATGATGGTTTTTCATGAAATAGAAACAGCAGTATTAACCGGCAAAGTAGATGCAGGTGTTATTATTCATGAAAACAGATTTACTTATCAGAAAAAAGGTTTAATAAAGCTAAAAGATCTGGGCGAATATTGGGAAAGCGCAACTGGAGCTCCCATCCCTTTAGGAGGTATTATTGCCAAAAGAACTTTGCCAACAGCATTGCTATTGCAGATAGATGCATTGATACAGGAAAGTGTGGCATATGCCTATCAAAAGCACCATCAAACACTGGCTGATTTTGTACAACAACATGCGCAGGAAATGCAACCAACCATTATGCGTCAGCATATTGATTTGTATGTGAACGATTACTCGTTTACATTGGGCGAAAACGGTAAAAAAGCTGTAGCAACTTTATTAAAAATATATGCAGATATGCACCATAACGCTATGCCATTGCTGCAGGATGTATGCATTACATAATTTCATACAATTAGCTACTCCTTTTTATTTTTTAGTACCGCACCATAAACTTGCAATGCCCGTTTACGGGCCATTTCGTGCTGCACAATTGGATCCGGATATTCAAAACTATTCAGCTCCGGTATCCACTTATTGATGTACGCTAAATTTTTATCGAACTTCTCAGTTTGCAATGCAGGATTAAATATTCTGAAATAAGGCGCTGCATCGCAACCACTGCCTGCCGCCCACTGCCATCCGCCGTTATTAGCAGCAAAATCATAATCCAATAACTTTTCTGCAAAATAAGCTTCACCCCAGCGCCAGTCAATCAGCAAATGCTTGGTTAAAAAAGAAGCTACAATCATTCTAACCCGGTTGTGCATATAACCGGTGGCATTTAGTTCACGCATACCCGCATCTACAATAGGATAACCGGTTTTACCGGCACACCATTTTTCAAATGCTGCTTCATTATTGCTCCATTCAATTTGATCATAAATGGGCTTAAAAGCCTTTCCTCCCCTAACATGCGGAAAATGGTATAAAATGGAATGATAAAAATCGCGCCATATCAATTCATTTAAAAAAACTTCGTTCAGTTGCTGTGCTTTTGCAGCCAACATACGAATACTGATGGTGCCAAAGCGCAAATGAATGCCCAGCCTGGAAGTGCCATTTACAGCCGGAAAATTACGTTGCTGATTATATTTTGCTATCAGGCCCTCATTGAGTTGTTGCGATGGGATGGGTATATCTGCTGCATGGAAACCCATTTCTGCTAAAGTTGGAATGGTATGTTCGGCCGACTGAAAAAAATATCTAATATCCCGGCCCGATGGGTAAGATTTTAAATGAAAAGGTTGCAATAATGCTTTCCATTTTCGGCTGTATGGAGTAAAAACAGTATAAGGCTTTCCATTTTCTTTCACCACTTCACTCCCATCAAAAATTACCTGATCTTTAAAAGAATAGAATGCAGCACCTTGCCGGAGCAGAAAATCGGCAATACCGGCATCTCTGACAATGGCATATTGTTCGTAATCTGTATTGGTATACACCGATTGTATGCTAAAATTTTCAGACAACTGTTGAAACACCTGTAACGGTGAGCCGTAGTACACCCACATGCCGCTCCCATTGCGCATCAACTGCCGGTGCATGTTTGTGATTACCGAATGTATAAACTGCACTCTTGCATCATTTCTGTTGGTAAGTTTATCTAAAATATGGGTATCAAATATAAACAGAGGTATAACGGGATGGGGCTGACGAAACGCATGATATAAGGCTGCATTATCTTCAAAACGCAAATCCCTTCTAAACCACATAATAGCTACTTCCTGTTTCATAATAACAATATTGAACGATTTAACAAGCAGCCATTCAAATTGTTTAAACAGCCCATAGCGGTGCTATAAATTTTTCATACAGTAATGGAGTCGTTTGTGTTTTATAGTGCATATTATTCACCTCTTTTACCCACTTTATGCCATAAATGGTATTGGTAAAAAATACTTCGGTTGCTTTTAGCACATCTTCCGGCGAAATGGTAGTTTCTTCCACAGGAATATTTTCAGCACGCAGGCATTTCAATAAATATTTTCGCATAATACCACCTACACAGCCCTCAGTAATTGCAGGTGTTTTAATAATGCCATCCTGAATAATAAATACATTGGCAATGGTTGCATCTGCAACATTGCCTTGCGCATTCAATACCAATGCATCGTTCATTTTTTTTTCCTTAGCCCAATAAGCTGCCATGGCATAGCACAGGTAATTATTACTTTTTATATGTGAGTAGGCATCATTAATTTTTCTTGCATCGGTATAAATGCCGGTAACAAGTCCATTTTCATTCAGTTGATTATTGGCGCTGTTCAAATCCCAGGACTGTATCACATAGTTAGGAAAATCATTTTCAGGATCATATAAACCACCCTCACCACGGGCAATGGTAATACGAATACGTGCGGCTTTTTTATGATGATTTTTTTTAACTAATTCTATAATCTGTTCATGAAAAGCATCGGTTATAAAGTAGTTGGGGCGATTAAAATGCAATTGCTGCAGCGATACAAATAATCTTTCTAAATGCATAGCCTGCAGGCATATTTTGCCATTCAGCATTTTTAGTGTTTCAAAGCAGCCATCGCCATATCTAAAAGACCGATTGCTTACAGAAATTACCGCTTTCTCGTTTTTATACAATTTTCCATTGTAATTAAAGTAGCCGTCCGGTTGCATATCCTAAATTTAGTTTAGTTTTATTTTGCCGCTTAATTAATACTTTTTTTTATGAAAATAGGAGAAATTACACAAACGTTAGAAGATTTTGCAGCACCGGCTTATCAGGAATCTTACGACAATGCCCGATTATTGGTTGGAAATTCTGCAAAGAAGTGCACCGGTGTACTTTGCACGTTAGATGTAACCGAAGCAGTAATTCAGGAAGCACATGACCGGAAATGCAACTTAGTGGTAGCCCATCATCCCATTATTTTTAAGGGTTTACAAAAAATTACCGGCTCTAATTATGTAGAGCGAACCATTATAAAAGCCATTCAGCAAAATATTGCCATTTATGCCATACACACCAATTTAGACAATGTAATTAACGGTGTAAATGGTATACTGGCCACCAAATTGGGTTTAACAAATACTCAAATTTTATTACCCAAACCCAATACATTGAACAAATTGTACACTTTTGTACCCAAAGCCTATACTGAAAAAATAAAAAACGCCCTATTTGAAGCCGGAGCCGGCAATATTGGTGCATACAGCGAATGCAGTTTTAGTACCGGGGGAACGGGAACTTTTAAAGCAGGCACAGGAACCACTCCATTTGTAGGCAATATTGGTGAAAGGCACTTAGAACCGGAAGAAAAAATTGAAGTAATTTTTCCGGCTGTACTACAATCCGCTATTATTGAAGCATTATGGAAAGCGCATCCTTATGAAGAAGTAGCTTATGATGTGGTTCCTTTGCTCAATCATTTTAATCAGGTAGGCAGTGGCATTATAGGCAGTTTACCTCATCCGGTTGAAGAAACTGCATTTTTAGAAAAAATAAAGCATTTATTGAAGGTGCCTGTAATAAAACATACCCGATTATTGGGGAAACCCATTCAAAAAGTGGCTATTTGTGGTGGAGCAGGCAGCTTTTTAACCCAACGGGCAATTGCCGCTGGTGCCGATATATTTATTACTGCCGATGTAAAATACCACGATTTTTTTGAAGCCAACAACACTATTATTATAGCCGATGTGGGCCATTGGGAAAGTGAGCAATTTACAATTGATTTATTAGAGGCGGTTTTACAAACCAAATTCCCTACCTTTGCCGTCCTTAAAAGTAAGGTAAGTACCAATCCCATACAATATTTTTTATAAAACGCATCGCTGCCAATCCAACCGAACGATGAACGGAATGCGACGCAACGAAAGCAATATGGGGGTTGATACAGCCGGTACCATAAAACTATTAAACACAAAAAACACAATACAAAATATGGCAACAGCTAAAGAATTTTCTGTAGAAGAAAAACTGGTAGGCCTTATTAAGCTGCAAAAAATTGACAGCAAATTAGATGAATTTGAAATTTTGAAAGGCGAATTACCCATTGAAGTGAGTGATTTGGAAGATGAAATTGCCGGCATTTTAAGCAGAAAAAACAGGATTGAAGAAGAAATTAATGGCATTTCTGAATTTATTGAACAAAAGAAACTGGCTATCACCGAAAGTGAGGCCATGATTAAAAAGTACGAGAAACAAAGCGATAATGTAAAAAACAGTCGCGAGTTTGAGGCCATCTCTAAAGAAATTGAAATGCAACAGCTTGAAATTAAGCTGTGCGAAAAAAATATTCGGGATGCCAATGAAGAGTTGGCCAATAAAGTAAAAGCTTTGGATGCTGCAAAAAAACAAATTGCTACCAAAGAAGGTATTTTAACCCACAAAAAAGGCGAACTGGAAAAAATTATTGTGGAAACAGAAAAAGAAGAAAAACATTTTAAAAAGCTGAGCGAAGAAGCCCGTAAAGAAATTGATGAACGCTTGTTATACAGCTATGATCGTATTCGCAAAAACTACCGTAATGGACTTGCTGTAGTTCCGGTTGAAAGAGATGCCTGTGGTGGTTGTTACAATGCCATACCCCCGCAACGCCAAAGCGAAATACGCATGCACAAAAAAGTAATTGTATGCGAAAACTGCGGCAGAATTTTAGTAGATGCCGACTTGAACGATTCGGTTGTAGCAAAATAAAATATCTTAACTTTTTTATATCACAAACCAGGGGCTTTACTAAAGCTCCTGTTTTATTTTGCACCATATTGGTATTTTGAATACATTGTTTTAAAAGCATTTATCACCAATGAAATTAGCAACCGCCATCCTTTTATTGTTGTTTTTCTTCAACACAAATGCACAAAAGGTATTTGATTTTTCAAGCTCCTGCCAGCAGGCATATACCGAAGTAATGCAATTGCAAATAGGAAAAGGCTTTCGCTATATTGAAGAAAGCAAACAAGCCAATCCGCAGAATTTAATTCCCGTTTATATTGAAAGTTACATCGATTTTTTTACCCTTTTTTTAAATGAAGATCCACAGGAATATGCCCAAAAAAAGGAACTATTCGATGAAAGAATTGGCCTAATGCAAACAGGCAATAAAAACTCGCCCTGGTTTTTATATACACAAAGTGTAATTTATTTACAAAAAGCAGCTGTTGCCATAAAATTTGGAGAAACCTGGACCGCAGGCTGGGCATTTAGAAAATCGTTCCTGCTTATTAAAGAAAACAAGAAAAAATTTCCCAATTTTTTACCCAATCAACTTATTTACGGGGCATTAGAAGCCGCAGTAGGTACCATTCCCAAAAACTATAAATGGCTGGCTTCGCTGTTAGGCTTGCGCGGCTCAGTAAAAGATGGAATGTTACAGGTAAAAACTTTTGCTTTCAGCAACAATGCCTGGGCACAACTGATGCGAACGGAAGGCGCATTTATTTATGGATATTTGAATTTTTATTTAGAAAATCAAAAATCAGAAACCGTTCAATTCTTAAGATCGGGACGTTTTGATTTGGTGAACAATCATTTATTGGCCTATATGGCAGCTAATTTGGGTAAAAATGATAAACAGACAGAATTTGCCAAAAGCATTATTTTAAACCGCAGCAAAGCATCGGGCTATTTAGAAACACCGGTTTGGCATTTGGAGTTGGGATACGATTTATTGAATCACTTACAATTAAATGATGCAGTAAGGGAATTTAATTTATTCCTGCAACAGTTTAAAGGAAAATTTTATGTAAAAGATACCTACCGCCGCTTAAGCTGGTGTTATTTTTTAATGGGGAATATGCCTGCGGCAGAAAATGCCCGAAAACAAATTATGAGCAAAGGCAGCACCATGGCCGATGCAGATAAGGAAGCACAAAAAGAAGCACAAACCAAAAAATGGCCCAATGCATTGTTACTGGAAGCAAGACTATTGGATGACGGCGGCTACAGAACAGAAGCATTGCAACTGTTAAGGAATACCCATGTTAATAATTATACAGACATAACCGATCAGTTAGAATTTACCTATAGAATGGGTAGAATTTACGATGGATTGGATGACAATGCCAAAGCCATTGAATTTTACCGGAAAGCCTATCAGTTGGGCAAAGACAGAACAGAATATTATGCTGCAAGGGCTGCATTACAGGCAGGGATGATTTATGAAAGAACCGGAAATAAAAATGAAGCAGTTGCTTATTACAATCTTTGCCTGAATTTAGGAGAGCATGATTATAAAAGTTCATTGGACCAGCGTGCTAAAAGCGGCATTGCACGTTGTACCGGACAGTAAGCATGTTTTTACTCATTTTATTCTTTTAATTTGCATTCAATCGCTTTGTCATTATTTTTATTGCCAGTACCATGTTACAAAAACTATACATACAGAATTATGTAATTATTGATGAGGTATCCATTCAGTTTAGCCATAAACTCAACATTATTACCGGCGAAACAGGAGCCGGTAAAAGTATACTGATGGGTGCTTTAAACCTTATTTTGGGCGAGAGAGCCGATACAGCCGTACTGATTAACCCTGAAAAAAAATGTATTATTGAAGGTGTATTTTTAACCGAAAACAGAAAAGCAGTTACTCAATTTTTAAAAGAAAATGAACTGGATTTAGAATCATCGCTGCTCATTAGGAGAGAAATTGCGCCCAACGGAAAATCAAGAGCTTTTATTAATGATACGCCTGTTAGTTTACAGCAACTGAAAACACTGGGTAATTTGCTGGTTGATTTACATCAGCAATTTGATACATTGGATTTGGCCAAAGCCGATTTCCAACGGCAGGTAATTGACGCATTGGCACAACAAAGTGAACCATTAAAAAAATATCAGTTCATTTACAAACAATGGAAAGATACCCTGCAGGAATTAGCATCACTTCAATCCCAAAAAACAACTTTTGAAAAAGAGGCAGATTATAACCGATTTTTATTAGATGAATTAACTACCCTGCAACTGGCCCCCAATGAGCTGGAAAATTTAGATCAGGAATTGAAATTACTCAGCAATAGCGAAGGTATTAAGGCTACTTTAACCGGCATTGTATATCCACTAATAGAAAGTGAACAACCCATTGTGCAGCAATTGAAACAAATAATACAGCAGTTGCAAGGATACCATGCCATGCATCCTGATATACCCGCTTTGATTGAACGCCTGAATGCTGCACATATTGAGCTGAAAGATATTGCAACTGAAATAGATCATATTAATCAGCATATTTTATTTGATGCAGAACGTATTGCAGAAATTGAAGAGCGGCTGGCAGCCGGATATAAGTTGTTGAAAAAACACAATGTACAAAATACTGAAGCATTACTTTCCATTCAACAACAATTAAGCGAACAGTTACAACAGGTTTTATTAATTGATGATACCATTGAACAACTGGTAAAAAAAGCTGCAGCATTGCAACAGCATGCTACTGAACTGGCAACAGCCATTTCAGGGGAAAGACACAAGCAAATTCAACCCTTTGAGCAAAAAGTAAATCGTTTATTGTTTCAGGTTGGTATGCCCAATGCACGAATAAAGGTAAATATACAAGCCACTACTTTGTGGGAATATGGCTTGGATAATATTGAGTTTTTGTTTGATGCCAACCATACCAACCGCTTTGAACCGGTAAAGAAAGTGGCCAGCGGGGGCGAGTTAAGCAGGCTGATGCTTTGCATAAAATCACTGATAGCACAATACATCGATTTACCAACGCTAATTTTTGATGAAATAGATACCGGCATTAGCGGCGAGGCAGCCAAACAAGTAGGCTTGATTATGAAAAATTTATCGGAAAACAGGCAAATTATTTGTATTACACATCAGCCACAAATGGCTGGCAAGGCCGATGCACATTTTTTTGTATATAAAGAAAACATCAATAACGCAACTCAAACAAATATACGTTTGCTGAATCAGGAAGAAAGAATTATAGCCATTGCACAAATGCTGGGCGGAGAAAAACCCGGTGCAGCCGCATTGGAAACAGCAAAAGAAATGATGCAACCTTAAAAAATTTGTCTAATTGTAAACAAACAGCAGCAGTTGCATCCATTTCTTGCATTAAATCTTTATGTTTGAGGTTTCATAAACAATTTTTTTACAGTTGAAAAAATAAATGTATGGCATACAACTTATTAAAAGGCAAAAGAGGTATTATTTCCGGAGCATTAGATGAAAATTCAATTGCCTGGAAAGTAGCGGAAAAAGCGCATGAAGAAGGTGCAACATTTGTATTAACGAATGCCCCCATTGCCATGCGTATGGGGCAAATTAATGCGCTGGCAGAAAAAACCGGCTCTCTCATTATTCCTGCAGATGCCACGAATGTTGAAGAGTTAACCCATTTATTTACGCATGGTCAGGAAGTTTTGGGCGGTAAAATAGATTTTGTTTTACATTCCATTGGTATGAGCGTGAATATCAGAAAAAATATTCCCTACACAGAATTGAATTATGATTACTTTTTAAAAGGTATAGATGTTTCTGCATTATCATTACACAAAATGCTGGCCGTTGCTAAAAAATTAGATGCCATTAACGAATGGGGAAGTGTGGTGGCTTTAACTTATGCAGCAGCACAACGCACTTATCCTTTTTATACAGATATGGCAGATATTAAAGCTATGTTAGAATCTATTGCAAGAAGTTTTGGCTACCATTATGGCGTAACAAAAAAAGTACGCATCAATACCGTTTCTCAATCTCCAACTAAAACAACTGCTGGTACCGGAATTAAAGGCTTTGGCGACTTTTTTGATTATGCCAATGCCATTGCCCCATTAGGCAATGCTACTGCCGAAGATTGTGCCAATTATTGCATTACGTTGTTTTCAGATTTAACCCGTATGGTTACCATGCAAAATCTTTTTCATGATGGTGGCTACTCCTCTACCGGTGTTAGCAATACCATTATGGAAAAAATGGGATTGGAATAAAAGTCACTTCAAAATATTGCAATTAAAAGCCGGATTTTCACCGGTTTTTTTATTGTACAGGCACAAAAAAACCACCCATAAATGGTGGCTAATATAATGGAAGGTGGTTTCGTTAATACTCATCCTCATTAAACATAAAATCCTCCTGACTTGGGTAATCGGGCCAAATATCTTCAATACTTTCATAAACCTCCCCCTCGTCATCTAATTCCTGCAAATTTTCAACCACCTCAATGGGTGCACCACTACGGATAGAGTAATCTATTAACTCATCTTTAGTAGCGGGCCAGGGTGCTTCTTCCAGATAACTTGCCAGTTCTAATGTCCAGAACATATTTAAAAATTTTGTGCAAAAGTAACCGTATCTGCGAAACTACCAAAAATGGCTTTACAGGTATTTGTAAATTATTTTGAAAAAATAGGTAAAAAGCAGGAATCTATTGTAAGTTTACGGCCAAATACCTTTGTAAAATTTATGTTAAGTGCCCGCAATATTGTAAAAAAATACAATCGTTTAGAAGTTTTAAAAGGCGTAAATGTGCAAATTGAACAGGGCGAAATTGTATCAATTGTAGGTTCTTCCGGAGCCGGCAAAAGTACCTTACTGCATATTTTAGGTACTTTAGATGAGGCAGACGGCGGCGAAATTATGCTGAACAACCAACCCATTCATCAGTTAAAAGGTAAAAAATTAGCAGATTTTAGAAACAATCATATTGGGTTTGTATTTCAGTTTCACCATTTATTACCTGAATTTACAGCATTGGAAAATGTATGCGTACCGGGTTGGATTGCCCAAAGAGGGAAAAAAGAATTACAATTGCACGCCACTGAGCTGCTCACTCTACTGGGATTGGCCGATAAAATACATAATAAACCTCAGGAATTAAGTGGTGGAGAACAACAAAGGGTTGCGGTGGCAAGGGCGCTCATTAACCGGCCCGATATTATTTTTGCCGACGAACCCACTGGCAATTTGGATAGTGCCAATGCCAAAGATTTACACGATTTATTTTTAAGATTGCAGCAGGAATTAGGGCACACTTTTTTAATTGTTACCCATAATGCGGAACTTGCTGCATTAAGCAACCGGGTTTTACACATGAAAGACGGGCTAATTGTTTCCTGAAACAACTACTGAAATTACTACTGAATACGGGGCTTCCAGGCAATTTCTGCTATTTGCAGTTTGTGTCCAATGCAACGGGCTATAACAAATAAATAATCACTCAACCGGTTTAAATATTGAATTACCAAAGGATCTACAAACAAATTGTTGGCTTGCATAGCCACACACAAACGTTCGGCTCTGCGGCAAACACAACGGGTAATATGCGCGGTTGAAATGGCAGTATGCCCACCCGGTAAAATGAAATGCTTCATCACAGGTAAATCGGCCTGCATGGCATCAATATGATGTTCTAACCACTCTATGTCGGCTTTATTTAAATCAGGAATTTTCATTAAAGGTGCTTTTTCAGGATCGCAGGCTAAAGAAGATCCAATGGTAAATAACCTGTCCTGAATTTCTTTTAAATCAGCACATAATGGCTGTAAAACAGGAAATAGAGCAATTGAGTCGCTTAGCAATCCAATAAATGAATTCAATTCATCTACCGTACCATAACTTTCAATACGAATATGATTTTTTGCAACTTTTGTTCCACCAATTAAGCTGGTGTTGCCGGCATCTCCGGTTTTTGTATAAATTTTTAGGGCCATATTGTACAATATCAATCAAAAGATGTTACAAAGTTACCCGTAAAAAGGTTTATGCTATACAGTAAATAAATAAAGCAGGTTTTCTTCTATACCTCATTATTGATAAACGGTGTGCGTAGTAAAATCTTTGATATTATCACTTTCAATTACCCCATCGCGCAACCGAATAATGCGTTTGGCATAACGTGCAATATCTTCTTCGTGGGTTACCAGTACCACTGTATTGCCTGCTTCCTGAATTTTGCCAAAAATTTCCATTACTTCAACTGAAGTTTTAGAATCTAAATTTCCTGTTGGCTCATCTGCCAATAAAATGGATGGATTATTGACCAATGCTCTTGCAATAGCAACTCTTTGAATTTGGCCACCACTTAATTCATTCGATTTATGATGACTACGATCACCCAATCCAACTTTTTGCAAAGCCTCAATGGCTCTTTCCAGCCGCTCTTTTTTAGCAACACCTGCATAAATGAGGGGAAGTGCTACATTTTCTGCAGCTGTTAAACGGGGTAGTAAATTAAATTGTTGAAAAACAAAACCAATTTCTTTATTACGTACTTCAGCCAAATCATCATCGGGCATTTTACTAACATCTTTACCATTTAAAATATAACGACCACCCGTTGGCGAATCAAGGCAACCCAAAATATTCATGAGGGTGCTTTTTCCACTTCCGGAAGGTCCCATTAAGGCTACATACTCATTCCGTAATATAGAAAGACTGATCCCCTTTAATACTTTGATTACCTGGTTTCCTATAAAATAATCTTTCTCTATATGATTGAGTTCAATAAGAGTATCCATACGGTTGATAATTAAACTTTATTTTTTTATAACAGTAGGTACCTGAAAAAAATCACCATTGTGCAGCGGTGCATTCTTCAATGCTTCAGCCTGCGTAATTTGGTTATCAACTTCATCTTCCCTAAAAACATTCATGGGCTGGCCCACGTACATTAATGGTGCAACATTGGTAGTATCAACCGCCTGCAGTTCCTGTACAAAGGCTATCATATTTTCCAAATCGCTAATTAATTGGGGCATATCGGCTTCATCAACATTCAAACGGGATAAATGCGCCAATTTTTCAACCAAAGCTTTATCAACCTGCATATTTAAAATTTTGTTTTAATATTCTAAAAAACAATACCGTTACTAACGAGTATGGTTATTCTTTCAAAAATAACTGAAATGTTCTAATTCATCACAGCCTTTGTATTAACGGCAAATTCGGCTGATTAATTGAAGCAGATGGATGACTATCTGCAAAACATGGTTATTTTTGGGAATTGAGCTTATCCAGCGCAGCTTGTGCAAACTTTAAAATATCTTTTGTACCCATATAACCCAATGCATACATCACCGGTTTACCTGCTGCATCTGTAAATACCAATGTAGGATAAGCATTTACACCAAAATAGCGGGATACCTGCGGGCCAATGCCTTTTTCAGCATCAATAGAAATATTAATAAAATTATTATTAAAGAAATCGCCTACTTTTTTATTTTGAAAGGTTTTGGTTTTCAATAGCATACAAGGCGGGCACCAGGTTGCATATACATCAACAAATATTAATTTGTTTTCTTGTTTAGCCATTTGCTTCGCTAAATTCCAATCCTGTTCTATAAACCGAATGGCATGTGTTACAACATTCGGTTGTTGCATCATATACTGCTTTTCGCCGGCACGATTGGTTGAAGGAATCAACCAAATAAAGAATGTAATGAACAATGTTTTCAACAGCATGCTTCCAATTGAAATGTAAAATTCTGATTTTCAAATGAGAAAATCTGTTAAATCTGATGATTGTAAATAATTTTAAGGCAATATGTAGCAATAATACTACAATAAATACAATAAATTATACGTTATATGCTTCAGCTTATATAACTTTAATATGGAGATTTGAATAACCCAACTCTTAAATAAACCTATAACCTGAGAAAGAATCTTGTCGCACTTACAATTTGATGTATTGGCGACACCCAAATACTATATCAGTCTATATAAATATTATAATAGATTATGAAAGTTTTAGTAGTAGAAAGTAATCCTATTCTGTTGAAAATATTGACCATAAGATTAAGTGAGGCCAAATATACCGTATACAGCAGTTTAGAAGGAGAACATGTGCATGAATTAATAGTGCACATTAAACCTGATATACTGATTACTAAATTAAAACTGAAGTATGCATCAGGACTTGAGTTAATTAAGTTAGCCAAATCAAAGTTTCCAAATATTTTTATAGTAGTAATAACCAAACTTACACAGGAAGAAATCATCAATGATTTAAAAAAATCAGGTGTAAATAAATACATCAAGAGACCATTTAATATTGAACAAATATTAACTGCAATTTCTGAATTCAAATCGAAACAGATTGCACAACCTGCTTTATTAAATTTACCTGAAAGCATACCATTGTATAAATACCCTGTTCAATTATATAAAGATGGAACCAATGAATTATAATATTACGAAGCAAACGCTTATATTTTACTATATACACCTCGAAACACTTCGAACAGTTGCGTTGATATTCTTTATTCTGTCTGTTACTCTGGTGATTGTAATTTATACCAATACCTACATTAAAAAAAGGTATTTTCTCCTCAAAATTATTATTCAAAAAAGAATGAGCAACTGGCTGGCTGAACAAATTGCTGCAACAAATGAACCATCAAGTGAGTTACCCGATAGAATAAAAAATATTTTAAAATCAAACTATGCTAAAAAAATAATCACGAATGAATTAATAGTATTAAAAAATAATATTCAGGGAAAAGAAGTAGGGAATATCATCCGATTGTATGAAATTTTACAACTAAAAGACAGTTCAATTAAAAAACTGTACAGTAAAAAATGGTATGTAAAAGCAAAGGGTATCCACGAATTATATACCATGGATCAACGAGATTTATTAAAGGTAATTTATAAAAATACAAATAGTACAAACGAATTGGTACGCACAGAAGCACAAACAGGCATTGTAAATATGTATGGATTTGATGGACTTCGGTTTTTAAGTGTTATATCAAATCCAATCACAGAATGGCAACAAATTAAACTATTAGCACAATTACAAAACCAACAGCCAAGTAATGTTTTTTTAAAAAAATTAAACGAATGGCTACGATCAAAAAACGATACTGTAATAACATTTTGCTTAAAAATAGCAGCTATTTATAGCATTAAAGAAGCATTGCCTATTATTCACCAAACTTGTTTAAAGCATAATAATGCCTTTGTTAGAAAAACAGCTATTGAAACATTGGTTTCATTTCCCCAACAAACAGAAACATCAGCACTAAAAGCACTTTATAAATTAGAAACAAAACAAAATAAAATAGCCATACTAACTGTACTACGAAAAATCGGAAGCAGAAACGATATTCAATTTTTAAAAGAAATAGTTCTATCTGAAGATATTGATTTAGCTAAAGAAGCTATGATTACACTATTAAAAATAGCACCGGATATGATAACGTGGAAGGAACAATTATTTGTACAAAAAAACAAAGTAACAAAATTCACTTTGCATGCACTAGATGAACTAGCTTATCAATAAATTTTGATGATACTGTTTCAACACAAAAGCTCGTGCAACTGAAATGATTTTTTTAGCCACACATCATATACTATTTGAAATTGCCTCCATCATTTGCAACATAAACATTATTTGGGAGAATGGTATGTTGTGGCTCCTGAATGCACATCAAC
The DNA here is from genome assembly GCF_004100315.1 of Hydrotalea sp. AMD. Taxonomy (NCBI): domain Bacteria; kingdom Pseudomonadati; phylum Bacteroidota; class Chitinophagia; order Chitinophagales; family Chitinophagaceae; genus Hydrotalea; species Hydrotalea sp. AMD. The sequence goes on from NZ_SCKY01000006.1 coordinate 89,089, forward strand.
TGACTGAAGCAATATATCATATTATTTCAGAAATAATATTCATTTACTCGGTTGCACTTATTACCACATACTTATTTATAGGATTATATTCAATTGGAGAAACAAAAAAATACCTACATAAGAACACATATACTGATTATGATTTACTTTTTACCAATAATTATGCTCCAGGCATTAGTGTACTGGCTCCTGCTTATAATGAAGCAAAAACTATTGTGGAAAATGTACATTCACTCTTATCGATTGATTATATAAATGTTGAAATTATTGTAATCAATGATGGCAGTAAAGATGATAGTTTAACCCAATTAATTACTGCATTTGAATTAGAGCAGGTAAACTTTTATACAGAAGAGAAAATTAAAACAAAACCTATAAATGGTGTTTATAGAAGTAGAAATCCACTTTACAAAAAATTATCTATTGTAGATAAAGAAAATGGAGGAAAAGCAGATGCGCTTAATGTGGGTATCAATATTGCATCAAAAGATTATATTGTTTGTATAGATGTTGACTGCATTTTGGAACCAGATGCATTATTAAAAGTAATGAAACCATTTTTAGAAGAGTCGGATAAAAAAGTAATTGCTACCGGTGGTGTTGTTAGAATTGCCAATTCGTGTGAAGTGGTGCGTGGGAAACTTGTAAAAGTACATTTACCTGAAAAGTATTTGCCACGCATGCAAACACTGGAGTACATCAGAGCTTTTATTTTAGGCAGAATGGCATGGAGTCGTTTAAACGGATTAATGCTAATATCCGGAGCATTTGGTGCATTTGATAAAGAAATTGTGATACAGGCTGGTGGTTATAACCACAAAACTGTAGGAGAAGATATGGAACTGGTGGTAAGAATGCGCAGGTATATGGAAGAAAGAAAACTACCATATGTAGTGAAATACATTCCCGATCCTCTGTGCTGGACAGAGGCGCCAGATAATTTTAAAATTTTAGGCCGCCAGCGTAATCGATGGCTCCGGGGAACTTATGAAACATTGTGGCTGCATAAAAAAATGTTTTTTAATCCCAAATACGGTATACTTGGCCTATTAAGTTATCCTTATTGGTTTTTCTTTGAACTATGTTCACCCATCATAGAATTTATAGGTTTTATCAGTTTTTTAATTTTTGCTTTAGCAGGAATATTGGATTGGAGTTATTTTATTTTATATTTAATCGTTATAATATTTTTCGGATATACTTATTCCATTTTTGCCATTTTAATGGAAGTACTTACATATCATCAATATAAGCGGAGAATAGATATTACTCATTTAATATTTAGCACTTTTACAGAACCTTTCTACTTTCACCCATTTGTAGTTTGGAGTGCAATGAAAGGATTTATTGATAAAATCAATAAAAAATCAAATTGGGGTGAAATGGTTCGAATAGGATTCAATAAAAAAAATATTGTTACGGAAAACAATACAACAATTGTACAGCACAAAGAGGAACATCTAAAACAAAAAAAGGATCGTAAAACATTAGAAGCATTTGGAAATTATTTTTTGAAGTTGGTTTATTTCTCAAAACTGTATGCAAAATATATCATAGTATTTGTGAGCACTATTATAACCATCAGTACACTTGAATTATTAGCTGAAATCTATAAAAATGGTGCTCCTGATCAATTACCAAAAATTTTGCAAAGCTCTATCTTTCATGATATACGATTTTTATTTTTAGTTGTCATTAGCTTGTATTTCCTATTGTATCTTGCATATTTAATTAGCCGAAAACTTTCGAAACTCCTTATTCAATCAGTTTTTTTTAGTGTATGCATTATTCAATTAATGTTATCAGCATATTTTTACTTTACTCAGGTGCCTTTAGGAGCGGATATATTTGGTTATAGTTGGAGTGATATTGTAACAACCATTACTGCATCAAATATTTCAGTTTATGTAATCATAGCTTTTTGTGGAATTGTATTCATTATTTTTTACCTGCAAATATTTCTACCCAAAAAATTGAACCCTGGCAATATTAGCATTAGTATCTTTAGTGGTATACTGCTAATACTTTCTTTTACAGGATTTTCTTCTTTTATGAAAATTAGAGAATACAACAATTATTACTACAACAACTTATCACAAAACAAAACTGCATATTTTCTAAGCGCATCGTACCAATACCTCTTTCCAAAACACATTGAAAATATAGCACAATTAGAGCAAGAAAAATTTGTTAAAAAAAATTTTAAATATATAGATGAAAAAAAGTATCCTTTTCTGCATATAGCAGATAGCTCTGCCGAAACCCTTTCACAGTATTTTAAAACTGACAGTACCATACCCAATATTGTCATTATCATTATAGAAGGTTTAGGAAGTGCATTTAGTAATGATGAAGCTTATTTGGGCAGTTTTACACCTTTCTTAGATTCTTTATCAAAGCATGCATTGTATTGGAGTAATTTTTTAAGTGAGGGTGGCAGAACTTTTGCTGCACTACCTTCTATTACAGGATCACTCCCATTTGCACAAAGTGGCTTTGCAGAACTTGGCAATAAAATGCCGCCGGCATTTACGCTCATGAACTTATTAAAGAAACATGGCTATCATTCTGCGTTCCTGTACGGTGGAGATGCATCATTTGATAATATGAACCTGTTTATGAAAAAAAATGGAACAGACAGAATATTTGATATGCATGATTTCAATGCCACAAAATATCAAAAAATAAATTCAGTGAATAATTTTTCATGGGGTTATGAAGATAAATCGCTGTATCAGTTTTATTTTGATCATCTCAACAATACAACACCCTACCTGAATGTTTTATTAACTTTATCTACTCACGAGCCTTTCTCACTCAATCAGGCAGCTTTATACTATAATAAATTTGGTAAACATTTAAGCCGACTTGCATTAAGAGAATCAGATAAAGAAAAAGTTGCACATTACAAACAAGAGCTAAGTGCAGTTTTATATGCCGATGAAAATATAAGATATTTTTTTAATGTTTATAAACAAAGAACAGATTTTACACATACTATTTTTATCATAACCGGTGATCACAGAATGCCTGAAATCCCTATAGAAGATAAATTAGACCGATATCATGTACCCTTGATTATCTATTCGCCATTATTGAAAAAAAGTGAAGTGTTCAGGAGTATATCTACACATTTTGATATAACGCCAACACTTATTAAGTTATTACAAAAGCAATACAGGCTTGCTTTTCCGGATACTGTTGCATGGATGGGATTAGGTTTAGATACCGCAATAAGGTTCAGAAATATACATCATTATCCATTGATGCAAACAAAAACCGATTTAGTAGATTTTATCAGTAATGAGTACTTAGAAAACCAGGAAAGCCTGTTTAGAATTTATCCAAGCTTATCGATTGAAGCAACAAAAAAAGACTCTGTATTGGCAGAAATCAATAATAGATTTAATCAATTCAAAGTAAAAAACAATCAATTCGCAAAAGATTTAAAACTATTACCCGATAGCTTGTTTAAAAAATATACAGAATAATTAAATCCCACAAGCTACAGTGTATGTTAGTGTATCTATAACCTAAACATCCAGGCTACTCCTACCTGATATTGATTACCTTTGATTTTGGGTAAATATTCCTGATTTACCCAATTAGCATCAATCGACAATACATTCATTTTCCCAATAGTTTTCCGGTATAACAAGCCCGCTTTATAAGCAACCAGATTAGCCCTATTATCTAATAAAACTGCATTATACCTGTCATCTGGCGAAATACCATAACCGGCAGAAATGCCAATAAAGTCATAAGCTCCGCCAAAATAGTAACGCGCCATTGCGCTATAAGAAACACCGGCTTTGGAAGTATAATTAGACGGAATAATATAAGCTCTTGCCCCAAAAAGCCAGTTTTTATAATACTTGCCAGCATAGGCAGTATATAACCAAGTTGGACTATTACCAAACTGTAAATAGCGTACCCCCATTTCTGCTTCATAACTTTTTGGCAAATTAGCATATAATGAAAATGCACCACGCCATTGAGGAAATACCCCGTTATTATTTCCCGTATAACCAGCATTGATATAGCTGTAAAATATTTTTGAAATATGCGGATAAGATTCTACTTCAAACTGCAAGGCATTTTCGTTGAACCTATTGGCATAATTTACTCTTCCGGTGATTAATCCCAACGAGGTTGTCCTTCCATAATCAACACTAGCCAAATGCCAGGGGTTGTTAAATTGTTGATCAAAATATACAAAATCATAACTCAGATCTATCTGATTTTTTGAGAGTAATGATTTAATAGATGCGGCCAACGCCCTTGCAGCAGCCATTTCATTTCTAAAATGAATCAGTTTTTGAATAGTGAAATAAGCACTATCATAGTTTTGTTGCGCTACAAAAATCCTTGATTTTAACAACAGCAAGGATGCTGATTCCGGATGAAATTGCAAACCAGTGTTACATATAGCCAATGCTTTTGGATAAGCATTATTCCAAAATAACATTGTAGCATATCCTAATGAAGCATCTTCATAGCCAGGATTTTTCTGCAAGGCATTTTCAAAAAAATAAGCCGCACTGTCATAATTTTTTTCCCAACTGTTTATTCTGCCCATAAATACCCATAAATCAGTATAACCCGGGCTTTGCTGAATACCCTGATGCAGGTATTGCTTTGCCAATGCATAATTATGCTGCCGGAAAGCAGCATTACGAGCTAAAATAAGCAAACTATCGCTTGATAAATTTGCTTGAGAGTAGATAGTAGTAGTAAAAAATAGCAGAGATATTAGCCATAAATACCTATTACGCTGCATAGGACAGGTGTTAAAATATTTGTAAAGATAGCAACAGCAGTGCATTTTAAACACTGAAATGCTATTTTTTTTTGTAAAACAGGATAAGCAGTTAACTTTAAAAAAGATTATTATTAATTAGCCGTTTGATTGATTATTTTTGCAGTTGAACGTTAAACAATTTGTATGAAGCTTTTCATTGGGGGATTACCCGGCGATATTGATGAAACCGATTTAAAGGAGATGTTTGAATTATATGGCGATGTGCGCTCAGCCATTGTTATCAAAGATAAACAAACCGGAAAAAGCAAAGGGTTTGGTTTTGTTGAAATGCCCAATGATGCAGAAGCCAAAGAAACCATTGAGCTGCTGAACGGCGTAAAAATGATGGGCAAAAAAATTGCTGTTACTCAAGCGGAAGATAATGGCCGAAGCAACAACAATAGCGGTAGCGGCAGACCTTTTAATAACAGACCTCCGGGAAGAAGATACTAAAAAATTAATTTTTGAATAGATGTCGGTCATATTGTCGGCATCTATTTTTTTAGAGCTCAGTTTGTTTTACACATAGGTGTATTTATAATAACCCATTTTTTGTTAGCAATATTTCAAAGAATGATTTTTGATGCAGTTTGGTTTGATAATCTTTTTTGTGGTTTCATTGCCGGGATGTTTTTCATCCCGGTTTATCTTTTTATGCCCTTTTTTTTAGGGGATAGGTACAGCTATCCCATCAACTTCTTAGTTCTACTTTCAGTTGAACCAGCCTGAACAGGTTGTAGGTCTGGTTCATTAACCCGATGGCCGCCTGGTTTCTTATAAAGTTCCTGTACCGTAAATACATTTCATTCATACTATTGGTCATAAAACCAAAAATGTGTTCTATCCTGGCTCTGATGGCTGATTTCTTTTTATTACGTTGCTGTTGCCGCTTTGTCAGCGGCTTGCCCCGGTAACCTCTTTCATGGATGCAACTTTCTATATTTTTCCGGTGGCATATCTGTTCTATGGCTTTATTGCGGTAAGCACTGTCGGCATAAAGGGGTTGACCGCCATCTTCTTTCTTATTTAATAATTCATCCATCTGTTCACTATCCTGTATATTGGCGGTAGTAACTTTGTAGCCGGTAATGAGTTTGGTTGTGCTATCGGCATTAACATGGTTCTTATAACTAAAATAGTTTTTGCTATTATGCGTTAGTGATGAATCGATATTATTTACTCATGAATTCTTTTATAACCACAGCCTGGTTGTGTAAAACATCTTTTGCACCAAAAACAAGTGTAATATTTTGTTTTGACAGTAATTTTCTTAACTCTTCTACAGCCGGTTTATTATGTAACAATTCAGTAGTGTATTTTTCATGAAATACTTTCCACTTTGCAACATCATGTGCAAACCATTTGCGCAATTCGGTACTTGGTGCAATGTCTTTCAACCATACATCAATCTTTGCTTTTTCTTTCGTTAACCCTCTAGGCCAAACCCGATCTACCAGAACACGCAATCCATCTGAGTCTTCAGGTGGATCGTATACTCTTTTTAGGGATAAATTTTTTTTCATGAATTCATGTTTATGAAAAAAACTATATTATTACTTCATCCAATGATCAAATAAACTATTGTATTGTTTATAACTTTAATCCAAATTTATACATACCCATCAACATTTGAATTGTTGAAACGAAAAAAGGTAACTACACTAAATAGAAGATCAATTATTGTTTCAAAAACTGCCTTAAAACATATTGAAGAATACCTCCATGCCTGTAATATTCAACTTCAATTTCAGAATCTAATCTGGCCAGTACATTAAATTGAGTAGCAGTACCATCTTCTTTGATTGCCGAAACGGTTAATTGTTTTAGTGGAGTTAAAGATTGATCAATACCCATAATATTAAAAGTTTCTTTCCCAGTTAATCCAATACTTTCGGCGGTGGCTCCATCCAGATATTGTAAAGGCAAAACGCCCATTCCAACTAAATTGCTTCGATGAATGCGTTCATAACTTTCTGCCAGCACTGCTCTAATACCCAATAAAAAAGTACCCTTTGCAGCCCAGTCTCTTGATGAGCCACTACCATATTCCTTTCCTGCCAAAACCAACAAAGGCGTTTGTTGTTCCTTATATTTCATCGCAACATCATATACCAACATTTCTTCTCTTGTGGGCAAATAAACGGAATAGCCACCCTCTCTGTTGGCAATTTTATTTTTTATTCGAACATTGGCAAAAGTTCCACGAACCATTACTTCATCATTTCCTCTGCGTGAACCGTATGAATTAAAATCGGATTTTTGTACTCCTTTGCTTAATAAATACTTTCCTGCAGCAGAAGATTCTGAGAATGATCCCGCAGGTGAAATATGGTCGGTAGTAATACTATCGCCCAACATTAATAATACACGAGCATGTTCAATATTTTGAAATGGTGCAGGCTCATTGGGAAGATCCTTAAAAAAAGGGGCTTCTTTAATATATGTGGAGTCGGTACTCCATTCATATAATTTTTCTTTTGCTACTGGTAGATTTTGCCAAATACTATTTCCCTCAAAAATAGTTTGATAATTTTTTTCAAAATCATTGGGTGATAATACCTGACGCATCACTGTTTGAATTTCTTCATTTGTTGGCCAAATATCTTTTAAATAAACGGGTTCCAGATTTCTGTCGAAACTAATTGGTTCGTTCAGTAAATCAACATCCACTCTGCCGGCCAATGCATATACCACTACCAACATAGGCGACATGAGAAAATTCATTTTTATTTGTGGATGTATTCGCGCTTCAAAATTTCGGTTACCAGATAAAACAGATGCTACCACCAAATCGTTTTGTTCAACTGCTTTTGCAATATGAAAAGGTAACGGTCCTGAGTTGCCGATGCAAGAAGTGCAACCATATCCTACTACATGAAATTGCAAAGCTTCCAAATCGCCCAGCAAATCAGCCTTTTTCAAATAATCTGTTACTACTTTTGAACCCGGTGCCAATGAAGTTTTTACCCAGGGTTTCACATCAATACCCAGGGCTCTTGCTTTACGTGCTACCAAGCCGGCACCAATCATCACATAAGGATTAGAGGTATTGGTACAGGAAGTGATGGCAGCTATTACTACTGCACCATCATTCAGCATAAACTTTTCTTCTCCCAAACTAACCCATACTTTTTTCATACCATTTTCAACCAACACTTCAACTACATTTGTTTCGGCAGATTTTGGTTCATGCATCAGCTGGCTACCACCTTCTGCCTTCCATTTATCAATGAATTGTTCATTGGCTGTGATGTAGGCTCGTCCATAATTCGCTTTTAAAAGTTGAACAAATGTTTTTTTAAAATCTTTTAAAAGTATTTTATCCTGCGGTCGTTTGGGGCCGGATACAGTAGGCTCAACGGTAGACAGATCGAGTGTAATTACATCGGTATATTCTATATGCTCATTGCCTGTTCTCCATAATAAATTGGCCTTACAATAATTTTCTACCAAGGCCAATTGTTCAGGAGAACGATTGCTTTCGCGCATGTATTCAATAGTTTTTGCATCTATTGGAAAGAAAGTTATTGTGCAACCAAACTCAGGAGACATATTTCCAATTGTAGCACGATCGGGCACAGTTAAATGATCCAGCCCATCGCCAAACACTTCAACAAATTTTCCAACAACGCCATATTTTCTTAATAATGCAGCAATGGTTAATACCATATCTGTTGCTGTTGTACCCACGGGAAGCTTTCCGGTTAATTGCAATCCAATTACTTCCGGCATAATAAAATAAACTGGTTGCCCCAATAAAGCAGCTTCCGCTTCAATGCCACCAACACCCCAGGCTAACACTCCAATTCCATTTACCATAGGTGTATGACTATCAGTACCTACTAATGTATCGGGAAAGATTACTCCATCGCGTTCTATTATACCTTTGGATAAATATTCCAAATTCACCTGGTGGCAAATACCCATTCCGGGAGGTACTACACTAAAGTTATTAAATGCATGTTGCGCCCATTTTAAGAAGCGATAGCGTTCTTCATTTCTAACATATTCTTCCTGCATATTTTTATCGTATGCATAAGCAGTTCCAAAATAATCAACCTGTACTGAATGATCTATCACCAAATCAACAGGTATTAAAGGATTTATGATATCGGGATTTTTACCTTTTTCAGCAACGGCTGTCCGTAATGATGCAATATCAACAACGGCAGGAACACCTGTAAAATCCTGCATCAATACTCTTGCCGGTTTAAATGGAATATCTTTATCTGATGCTTGAGGTTTCCAATTTAATATGGTTTCTACATTTTCTTTGGTAACAGCAAAATCGTCAAAATTTCGAAGTGCATTTTCTAATAATATTCTAATTGAGAAAGGCATTTTACTTACAGCATATCCTTTACGTTCTAATTCAGGAAGGCTATAGTATGCAAAACTACCTTTAGCTGTTTGAAGTGTTTTTGTGATGCTTAAAAAATCGTTCTTCATACGGAAAATTTTATGGTGAAGAAATAAAGTATGCAAGCATAATAAGCAAGAACAAATAAAAACTGTGTGAATTTGTACAGCTATGCCACTCAAATGTTATTGCAGTAAAATGGCGTATAAATTTACTTCATTTTAATGGAAGGAAGGAAACAATTTATTTTAAAGGGAAGATAAAAATTACCTGAAATACTTAAAATAATAATGTTTCATAGAAAGTTTGTACATACTTTTCAACATACAGTTGTTTTTGTTTTTGCCTGTACTGCATAATAAATCGGGGATGCTCTAACGGTATAATTTTTTGAAAGAAATTGAACTCCTTGTTTAATTGTTGAATGTACTTATAATTTTTACCGCTTCCCAAACAAAAAGCAGTATGGGTATAAATGCCAAAATGAATTTGTTGCTGCAATGATTGAAGTATAAATGGGTTTAATGCTGTTTGCAAATCTTTGTCATCATAATAATTGAAATTCACGAATTTATTTGCACTTGTTTGTTTTGAAAAACCCAGCGGAACAATGGAATTGATATAAAAGTGTTGATAAAATACCTGTGTACCTCCAAAAGCCTGAATCATATCATAAATAAAAACAGAAGAAGGTTCATGTGTTTCTTTACCTTTACAAGGTATACCACATGCAATAGTTAACCGTTTGGTATCAGTAAAAGGAACACCGGTAACTGCAGCACCAAAACGGCCCGGGTTAATACCGATGATAAAAAAACGTTTCTTTCGATCATCGTAAAACTTCTTGTAAAAACTTTTCATTAACTGAATAGCACCCCCATTATTTTGAAAGGGGTTCATTGCAACAATGGTTTTAGGCAAAGGAATATTTAATGATAGTTCTTTGTTAAAACGAATAACGCTATCTGCAAAAGTTTTTTTCATTACCATATTAGCTTCACAGCATTCAAACCAAACAATAAAGTTATTGTTTGAACCCATAGCGAAACCTTAAAATAATGAAAGGAATGAAATTTTATACTTATTCCGGCTCCTGCGCATCAGTAACTTTAGGTGCATACCATTTATCGCGTATCCAGAATGCAACATTTACCAATGTAATTAAAGCTGGCACTTCAACCAGCGGGCCAATTACGCCGGCAAATGCTTCCCCACTATTGATGCCAAATACACCAATTGCTACAGCAATGGCTAATTCAAAATTGTTACCGGCAGCAGTAAAAGCAATAGATGCATTCACCGAATAATCTGCACCCATCTTTTTCCCGATAAAGAAACTCACCAAAAACATAATGGCAAAATAAATAACCAGAGGTAATGCTATACGCAGCACATCATAAGGAATCTGAACAATCAATTCACCCTTTAAACCAAACATCACCACAATGGTAAATAAAAGTGCAATTAAGGTAATAGGTGAAACAAAAGGTATAAACTTATTTTTATACCACTCTTCGCCTTTAGCTTTCAATAAAAAATAGCGGGTTAAAAACCCGGCAACAAAAGGAATTCCTAAATAGATGGCAACACTTTCTGCAATATGTTTAATGGTAATATTGACTGTATTGCCTGAAAATCCAAAAAGAGGTGGTAAAATAGTAATAAAAAAGTAAGCATATACACTATACAACAATACCTGAAAAATACTGTTCAGTGCTACCAATCCAGCTGCATATTCCCTGTTGCCTTCTGCTAATTCATTCCATACTATCACCATCGCAATACAACGAGCCAATCCAATTAAAATGAGCCCTGTCATGTAAGCAGGATAATTGTGCAAAAAAATAATGGCAAGAAAAAACATCAAAAAAGGCCCAATAATCCAATTCAAAAAAAGTGACACACTTAATACCCTTGTATTTTTAAATACCTCTTTTAACTTGTCGTATTTTACTTTGGTAAATGGCGGGTACATCATTAATATTAAACCGATAGCCAACGGAATATTGGTGGTACCTGATGAAAATGAATTTATAAAATTAGCGGATGAAGGAAAAAAATAGCCAATAGATACACCGACTGCCATCGCCAGAAATATCCACAATGTTAAGTATCTGTCTAAAAAACTCAAATGTTTTCTTTCTTGTGCAGGAGCGCAATTATTTGCTGCCATAACTAAACTTTCTTGATTGGAATAAATTTTAGTAATTCAATCGCAATATTACGATATTTTTATGATTTTGCAATTGTTGAAATAAATTATGGAGGTTTACTAAATGAGGGTAAATAATATTATTCGCAAAAAGTAATATATGAATGATAAAATTTTTAAATATGAAATTCAAAATCTGCTAAAATCACATTTACTTTATCACCATTTAAATAAAATAAATTCTACATTGTATTAGCGGGGCATTTCCATTAATCCATTTTATTCCGCTTCCTGGATAATTTGGAGCTTCTCTGTTTCGCTCCATTTTCTGTGTTGTCTGTGCTTATCATACCTTAAATTTAAGGTGCTCTGCTATTAAAAATCCTTATTAGTTTGAAACTTATTTAATAGTACAACACGTTATTCTTTAAATTTTTTAGCAAGCAACAATACCAAACTCATTTATTCGTAGAAAAGGTAGGGATATAAAGCCAGGTTACTGTTTACTCTACAGGGCAATCCAATCTTGTTTTTATTTTTTTAGGAGCCGGTGTAAAATGCAGGGCAATATATCCCCCACCATTTAATTGCTGCATTTTTCCAAATAACCAACCTACATTATGAATACCTATTAGCAATGGCCCTGCTTTTAAAGCAGCGCCTGCCCATAGCTGGCCCTGTGCATTATATTGAACAGGTAAATAAACGCCCCATGTTCTCGTTTCCCACCGGGGTGTTATGGTTACTAAGTTTAATTCCCTTGTTTTAATTTTATTATAGGGTTCTGCAGAATAAAAATTTACATTCAGTTGCCCGTTGATGTAAAAATTATTGTTTAGGTTTTTATCAACCGATATCAATAAGCGGGTAGGTATTGTAATGCTGAACTCAGATGAAAGAGTATCAACCAGGTTCATTGTTTGTAACAAAGAGTCCCTTAATTTTTTTAATGAAGTTGCGTTAAGGAACTGTTGCCGTAAGCGGTCTGCCGTAATATTTGTTTTCGGGATACCTGCATAAAATGAACCGCCGGCTGGATCAAATGTGTTAGCGCCAATATCCATGATGCTTACGCCAATCTTCCAGTTATAATCAGTTTCATACCCTGGTTTTGTTTCGTCAATTTCATCTTTTTTAATTAAATATTCCATGCCTAAACTTAAGCTGAATGCTGTTCGGGTATTTTTTAAAAAAGATTTAATAGCTGCTGCTGTAATAGTATTGGTATCTGCAAGGTCATAATTTTTTGAATATTCGGCTGTGGCAGTTCCCCCGGTTATAATTTGGTAATAATTATTTTGTGCATCAGGATATTCCCGATAGGTTAGTTTATTTAGCTGGCTGAAGGCGCCCGATAAACCCCTCATAATTCCTAATGTAATGCCGCCGGATACCCGGTGCCGGGCATCATCAATCCATACCTGCGAATAATTGATATCGCCTTCTATCCATCCCGCATGTGTTGCAAAGCCACTCAGGTAATCAGTATTGGTATTGGCATGTAAAAAACCGCTAAAAGAGGTAATGCTGTCGTATGTGGTAAATGTACTGGTTTTTACATGGTTGTAGGTTCTGCCCCTTAAACCAAAAGCAATGGCCTTATTCCTGCCAATGGCAAAACGCAGGTTCAGGATATTCATATCAATCGCTGCATTAAAAAAACGGCTTCTTTTTCCTTCAGTTATATTAACGGTTGTGCTATCAAAATTGGATAACGAAAAATGATTGAATGCAATCAATGAATTGGTGGTTGTTCCCTGTAACGAAAATACATTCAGGTCCCATTTCATTGGCGCATTAACTGTACTTGCAGGATTATTATACATACCAAAAACGCCTGCATATTTTGAACCGTTGAGCGCATGGTAATTCTGCGATTGAACAGATTGATGCAATATCAATCCTAAAAAAAGTAATAGTATTTTATACCGTGGGCAATTCATATTGGATGGGTGGCTAAAATAAGTTAAAAACGAATGCCTGCATTTCTTTACCGGATAAGATATGCAGGCATTTATAACACTGGTTATCTCATGGAATAAAACGCTATCTCCTTCCGGGATATTGTTGCAGCGCCACTTCTTCTTGAAATTACTGCAGAACTGTAAAGGGTTATTAAAGAAAACAATGTTACAAGAGTATTTGCCAGGGATGATAAAGGAGGTTTTCACTTTCAGCCCATTTCATTAACTCTGGAGAAAAGTTGGTCTTTTTCGAATGGATTTATTTCTATAAGTGACTATGGAGAGGAGATTCTAAAAATTTGTTGTTGTTAGATAATTATGAAATTGGCAATGTGAATGTAATAGATGGTAGTTTTCATATTACATTAATTTTACATTTTTATTAATTAAAAAAATTCTTATGTTTAAATTGATTTTAAATCATTATTGTCCGACAAAACTTAACTTAAAAGCCGCTGTAATTCTTTGCTTCAAAGGATTACAGGCTAAAAAATGATTGTTTCAAAATTTGGGGTAGTACCCCATTGTTTTATGGAGAAAATGCAAAGGATGCGTTGTACGTTTTTCTCCAGGCTTTATAGGTGTCTTTTATAAATTCCAATAAACCTGCATAGCTCATCAGGTGTAGCCTTATTACTATAATCATATGATAGGACAAGATAATTCCCCTTAAATCGTATTTCTCTTTTACTAATCGCTGTAATCAATTCCGTATTGTTCAGCATACTTTAAAGCATGGTTTTTTATAAGTTGTGAAACCTGGACATTAAGCCCGTAACTTCTTAATATTTCGGCTTTACGCTCCCAGTCGTCATGGGCATCAATATCTGAATAAAGTATTACTGTACGCCCTTGTATACGCTGCATTTATCTTTATCCGTCCATTTACAACCATAGTTTCCGCCTGTGGCAATACATACACTATCGGGGAAATACGGAGCTGTATAAATGAAAGGTTATATTTCTTTTTTATCTCCGTGGCTTGAATCCATTGGTAAAGGAGCTTATTTTGTACAGTTACTTTCCGATACAGAAAGTAACTAACTGGCTGAAACATTTTATTTACAAGGCTTTATGAAAATACAATACTTTCAAGGTACAAATAAGGTACAAAACTTTCAGGAAACTCACTTTTGAGGGGTTAAAGCCTTTTACTTCCGAGTTTGGAAAATTGTAAACTTTCCATCCTTTTATTGTTTATGTTTTCTTGTAGACTTGTTTTAGAAATCTATTTTGTCAGGTTTATCCTGACTGCTTCACAAGACACTATAAACAATAATTTTTTTGACAAATTGAAACAATTAACTCAATTATCTTTCGTATCATTGCAGTCAGGTTTATCCTGACATTGTTACTATGAAGAATAAATACATTTCAACGCAATCCAACGAACTTCTATTCTATTTCAACGGACAGAACAGGAATTGCTTTGACTATTCTTTGGCATACAAAGCCTTGCCCGACTCTAAAGCAAGTGCCGTGAGGGAGTTACTCAGCGACATGACAAAGAGAGGATTATTGATGCGATTGAAAGAAGGCGTTTATTACATCATCCCTTATGAGCAAAATGCAGAAACTTTTATGCCTGACTGGCATTTGATAGCAGAGCATTTAGTGAATGATGCCAAACATTACATTGGCTATTATTCCGCTTTGCAAATACATAACCTCATTACACAGCCGTCATTAAAAGAACAAATCGTTGTATCAAAACAAATACGACCATCGGAAATAAAAATCAAAGAAGTCCCTTTTCAATTTATCTATCACAACGAGAAACATTTTTTTGGTGCAAAAAAAATCTGGGTTGACAGTTTCAATAAGGTGCTTTGTTCTGACTTAGAGAAAACTTTTATTGACTGTTTGTTTAAACCCGATTATGCAGGTGGAATTGTTGAAGTATCAAGGGCAATCTACACTTCAAAAGACAAAATAAAATACGATACACTTCTTGAATACGCCAAGAAATTTGATTCCCAAGCGGTGATAAAACGATTGGGCTTTCTTTTAGAAACATTAGACATAGACACCCATATTATTCAGGAATTACAACAAATGAAAACCGCTTCGTATGTGGTGCTTGATACCGAATTGCCCAAAACAGGAAAGCGAATAAGCCGTTGGAGTATTCAACAAAATTTAGAAACGGAAACTATTAAATCTGCCATTTACACATGATTAAACCCGGAGAAATACAGCAAAAGGCAAATGCGGTTGGTGTGCGTGACCAGCAGATTGAAAAGGATTACATTCTTTCATGGATTCTGTTTGGTATTGCTAAACATGATCAACTATCGAAGGCAATCATTTTCAAAGGAGGTACCGTTTTAAAGAAAGTATATTTTGAAGAGTATCGTTTTTCAGAAGATTTGGATTTTACCCTGTTGAATAACGAAATAAGCAATGATCAGGTTTTCTCCTGGTTTGAGGAAGTATTTGAATTCATAAAAGAGGAAGCAAATATTCCCCTCGAAATCATTGACAATAATGAACACGTAGATGGAGGCATCAACTTTTACATCAGCTACATAGGTCCACTTGGTGGCCAAGGCCAAAACAAAAAAGTCAAAGTAGATATTTCTCGCAGTGAGCAATTGGTGTTTGAACCTGTAATACAGAATGTTATAATTAGCTATTCCGACATGGAAGAACACAAACTTTTATGTTATAGTTTGGAAGAAGTGTTAGTTGAAAAAATGCGATCGGTAATGCAGCGAATGCAAGCGAGAGATTTTTACGACATCTGGTATCTCTTGGAAAAACATGAAATGGATGCAGATTTTTGTGTAAGTGAATTTGAAGCCAAATGCAAAAGCAAGGATTTACAGCACACAGATTTTCCGAAAAAATTGGAAGAAAGATTACCTCAATATAAAGGCAGGTGGAAAAGCTCCATGAGCGAACAAATAAAAGACCTGCCCGACTTTGACCAAGTGGAAAGAGAAGTGCAACGACACCTTAAAAAATTGAAATTTTAGTAATGAACAGTCACGAAATAGAACAGAATAAGTAGCAACTCCAATTGGTTATTTTTTAGTTGATTTTGCAATTCAGTCAAAGCAAAACCGACATCATAATGAATAAGTGAAAGAATTTTTGAATTTGCCATTTGTCTTTTATTCTTTAAGTTTTATTATTTTTTAAAGCCTATCCTTTCCCTATCCTCCCACTTTCTTTGTGCTGCTTTATCATCTAACAGGTTTTCTATGCTGTCATAAATTTGGCTTAGTTGTACATCGTGTTCGGCAATTTGTTCCTTTATCAAACGCAACTGCTCTTTTATATCTGTTTGCTGTAATAGCACCCTTCGCACTTCTACAAAAGCCCGCATAATGGCAATATTCATGTTTATTGCCCGGTCGCTGTTTAATACACCGCTTAACATAGCAACTCCCTGTTCGGTAAAGGCATAGGGTAAATACCTTGTACCGCCCCTGCCTTTTGAGGTTTCATTTTGCAACCTCAAAGGGTGCTGTTGTTTCTCTAAGGTTTCAATTTGAAACCTCAAACTTTCCCATTCCTGTTGGGTAAGCTGAAACATAAAATCTTGTGGAAAACGCTTAATATTACGCTTTACAGCAAGGTTTAAGGCTTTAGTTTCGGTTTCATAAAGGGCTGCTAAATCCCTGTCTAACATTACCCTTTCGCCTCGTATTTCGTAAATCCTGTTTTGTATGGTTTGTATTATTTGCATATTGTAAGTTTTTAGAAGTCCAATTTTATTTTGTCGGCTGCTTCACGTTTTGTTTGGTCTATAATCTTTGCGTAAATCTGTGTAGTTTTCAGTTCACGGTGTCCCAGCATTTTTGAAACGGTGTAAATATCTGTTCCCTTTGATAGTTGCAAGGTGGCAAACGTATGCCTGAAACAATGAAAGGTTATATCCTTTGTTATTCCTGCTGCTCCAATCCATTGGTACAGGTGTTTGTTTTCGTATGCTGAATAGGTAAGCCCTTCAAATACTTTGCGGGTGGGTTCTTTGGGTTCACCCAGTAAGCTGTAAGCTTGTTTTGAAATAGGTAATACCTCAACCCCTTTTGTTTTTTGTTGGGTGAACTGAATTGAATAACCATTTTCTACGCTGTGGTATATTTCGCCCCAAACCAGCTTTTGAATATCCGAAAACCTCAACCCGGTAAGGGCTGAAAACAGGGCTGCACATTTCAATAAAGGGTTATTACATTCCGTTTTTACAAGACTGTTCAGTTCCTCAATGGTCAAAAAATTCCTTCGGGTTTCTGCTTGTTTTATGGGTTCAATTTTTGCGTTCAGGTCGGTGGTTAAATACCCGTCTTTATAAGCTTGTTTCAGGGTTGCTTTTAGTTTATTGAAATAGGAAACGGCTGAATTTTGGGCAAGGGTTGTTTTGCTGCTCTTATTGCTTTTGGTAGTGAGTAAATACTCTTTGAACTCATTGCAAAACTTTTCGTTGAGGTCGACAAACTTCAAATTTCCCTTTGTGAATGTTTCAAGGTAACTATATGCTGAAACCCAGTTATCGTGGTTACTGGCTTTGCGTTTGTCGGCAAGGCTTTTAAAATAGGCAACAAAGTTCTGTTCGCCCCGTTCCTTAATTCTTTTCTGTTCCAGTTCGTACCCCGTGTAAATTTCGGGTTTGTTCAAATGGTTTTCCCGTTTCTGCCTTATCTGTTCAGCAAGCTGTAAGGTTTCTTTATTGCCTTGCTTATCAATAGGATTCTTTGCCTTGTCAAAAAGGTACAGCCCTAAAAATTCCCTTCGGGTTGGTTCACCTGTTTCGGGGTGTGGTATGGCTGGGTAAAAATCTAAATACAGGCTTTGCCTGTTCCCTGAAATTTTCTTTTCTCTTAACTTAACTTTTATTGCCATTGTCTTTTATATTAATCAAACAGTTTATCAATAGTAGAACGCTTAAACATTGTTTTCTTTTTATGCAGATTGAATGTTTTAACCTTGCCGCTTTTTATTAATGAATAAATTGTTGGTCTACTGCAACCAAACAAAAAAGCAACTTCCCTAACACTTAAAAACTCCTTATCTTTTACCGCTGCTACTTTTAAAGCCGGAATAATCGGTTTAAAATTTTTGGTATGTATGATTTCACTTTCAGCCTTCCCTTTTATTTCCTGCCGTTTCTTTAATTTATAATGTGCAGCATTACATTTCATAGAACAGTATTTTGTTGTAATTCGCTGTGCTTCAAACATATTTCCGCAATTGGTACACTGCTTTAAAATTTTGAAATTGCTACTACTCATTTTACCTGCTTTTTAATTAATAGTGTATTGTTTTATAAAAAAGTGTATAAAAGTGTAAAGTTATTTTACCTTTTGAGGTACAAAAAAAGCCGAAAAATCGGTTTTTGTACATCAAGGTACAACTAAGGTACAAATATTTGATAAATAAACAAATAACAAAGAAAAAAAACGTATATTAATAAACATTAAAAAATCCCTTATTTACAGGGATTTATGTTGATTTTTATAGGTTTTGTGTTTGGTTGTTTTGTGTGGGTTACTTTCCGATACAGAATTTTCCAAAAATAGTTCTAAGAATATCTCTATCGGTTTCAATTTTACCGGTAATCACTCCAAGAAAGTGCAAACAACGCCGTATATCCAATGCCAATAAATCGCCGGGAATATTTTGTTCTAATCCCTGTTTTACTTCGTGTAACGCGTTGGCCAATTCCTGTAAAGCTGCGAAATGACGGGCATTGGTAACAATGGTGTGCTCAAAATCTAATGAACCACCCGTTGCCATATTAAAAAGTAATGTTTTTAAATTTTCTATTCCGTTTTGTTGCAGTGCAGAAATATAGTGTATGTTTTGAATTGGAATATTTGAAAATTTTTGCTGTAATAATTGAACATTGGTAGTTGATACATCGCACTTATTACCAACGGCAATGCATTGATGTTTTAAAAGATTCCATTGGTCTATTTGAATCAGGACTTCATTAACGGGATCATTCACGTCAAAAATAAATAAAACAATATCGGCCTGTTCTATAGCCTTTCTGCTACGTGCTATACCGATGGCTTCAATTTCATCGGTAGTATGCTGGCGTATACCGGCCGTATCAATTAATTTAAACAAAACACCCTGAATATTTAAAGTTTCCTCTACCGTATCACGGGTTGTGCCAGCAATGGCGCTTACAATAGCTCGCTCTTCATTTAAAAGCACATTTAACAATGTACTTTTGCCGGCATTGGGCTTACCCACAATGGCAACTTTTACACCATTTTTAATCACATTTCCAAGGGTAAATGAACGCAATAACTGTTGGGTTTTTGTACTAAGTTGATTCAGCAAATCAATTAATGCACTTCTATCGGCAAAAGCTACATCTTCCTGACTAAAATCTAACTCCAATTCAATTAATGCGCTGAAATGAATGAGTTGCTGCCGCATATCATCTAATACATGCCTGAAGCCTCCTTTTAAGTTATGCAATGCTGCTTTGTGCGCCGCCGCCGCATTACTGGCAATCAAATCAGCTACGGCTTCTGCCTGCGTTAGGTCCATTTTCCCATTTAAGAAGGCACGTTGTGTGAACTCCCCCGGCATGGCAGGAGTAGCACCATTTTTTACACACAATTGTATAACAGACTCTAAAATAAAAGAAGAACCATGGCAACTAATTTCAACAATATCTTCTCCTGTATAACTTTTAGGCCCTTTAAAAAGGGTGATTAATACCTTATCAATAGTATTGACTCCATCTGTAATTTCTCCAAAATGAGCGGTATACCCTTGTTGTAGTGATAAATCTTTGCCGTTAAAAATTTTATTCGCTATAGCAATTGCATTCGTTCCACTTAATCGGATAATGCCAATTGCACCAGACCCTGGCGGTGTAGCCAAAGCTACAATGGTAGTATTATAATTCAACTGATGTTGCATACAATGTTAATGAAGATGGGATACAAATTAAATCATTATAAAATTATCAGTGCCGGAGAATAAAAAAACCTGCAAATTTTCATCTGCAGGTTTTTTAAAAAATTAAATTGAGGTATATTTATTTATTCATCTGCCACTACAAAAGTGATACTTTGACGTTGGCGATAAATTACATTTCTACCATTTTGAACAGCAGGTTTCCAGTTAGGGCTTTTTTTCAATACACGAATGGCTTCTTCTTTTGTACCATAACCGGGATCGTTTTCAGCTTTAATATCGCTTAATGCGCCGGTTTTATCTACAATAAAACTTACAACAACAGTGTATTTACCGGGAGGCGCCCCATTATCAACAGGTACACTACTGTTTAAATTACGTTCCAGATATTTTTGCCATGCAGCCAATCCACCGGGAAATTCGGCCTGAATTTGTACTACGGTAAAAATTTTGTCGTAATCTTCCTGTTGTTTGGGTGCTTCCACCACACCGGTACCTTTGTTTTCAACAACAGGGGCTACAATTCCCATATCTTTTGCACCTTCCTGATTAATGGTTCCAATTTTAGTGTCTTCTAATTTTGCAACTTCCGGAGGTGGTTCTTTCACCTGCTCATCTTTTACAATTTTAGGAGGGGTAAATTTGGTAATTTCCACTTTGGGTGGTTCCACTTTGGGTGGTGGTGGAGGTGGAGGTGGAGGTGGTTCCTTGGGTTTGTCGGTAACATTTGCCAGGGAAACATCCTGCACCAGTATTTGTGTTTTAGCCTTTTTGGTTGAATTTCCTAACACCGTAAGCAGTAAGAACAGCGCAGTAAAAGCAAGCATAAAAATTACACCGGTAATGATTCGCTTGTTATAGGTTTTGCGCAATTCGTATGCCCCATATTCTTTGTTTCTACCATCGAATATGATGTCGAGGAAATCGGCATTCATTACTTGTTTTGCGTCCATGATAATAAACTTTAAAATGAGATGCGGTTTCTAATTATTTTCACACCTTGTCTGAATTAATTTCCGGTTGCGGCAGCAGTCTGCGATTTTTGAACCAACTGCTCTTCTACCGGTGATATATCCACCAACGCATACCTTTTAATGACATTAATAGACATTTCATCCAATGCATCTACAACGTTTTTATAAGTACACTGTGGTGATGGTTTAATCACGACCATTAAATCTTTTTCAGGTGTGCTTGCTTTTTTTCTTAAAATTTCTGCTCTAATACCCTCATCACCATTACTATAGTTAGCCGATTTAAAATTAGTTCCATTGGGGGCCAATTCACCTTCATAATAAAAAACGGTATTATCGCCGCCTAATAAAATGGTGAGCGCACCTGACTCTTTAATTTTATTTTGCTCATCGGGCTTATCTGCATCTTTTGGTAAAAAGAGCTTCATGGCCGTTGGCTGGCTCATGGTAGTGGTAAAGATGAAGAAGGTAATTAATAGAAACCCTAAGTCAACCATTGGCGTTAAGTCTACACGAGTAGACATTTTTTTACCTTTCTTGACGCCCGGGCCTTTCTTATGCCCCCCGCCCGAGGAGGTATCCATTTCTGCCATAACAGGATAATTTTAGAGTGAACAAAATTGGGTTAAACTATATAGGTTTTATTCTTCGGTTCTTTGTCCTTTCTGTGCCAATTTCCATAATTCACTTCCGGTTGGAACTGCTTCGGGATTGGTTACCATTTCAAATTTTAACTGATCTGTTTTTTTAAAGGCATTAATCACACCCTCTATTGAAGGATATTTCGATTTATTATCGCCTTTCAACAACAGGTTCATTTTTTTACCCTGGTAAGCATCTACTGCATAACGCATCCAATCTATCATTTCATTGGCCCCTTTTGTAGTATCCACCGGAATACCGGGAAGTGCATTGGCTTTGCGATCTGCTTCAGGCAAAGCTAAAAATGCTTTTAACTGACTGAAAGGAACACCGATGAACTGTGCATTTACAAAAGCATTTACATCAATTCCCAAATTCTTGGTATTGTTGATGGCATTGGCAATGTATTTTTTGGCATCCGGATCTTCTACTGAAAAAAATACTTTACCGTCTCTGTCTACACTTACCAATACAACATCTTTGGATGGTGCAACTTTAGAAGCAACCGACTTAGGTGTTACAATTTCAATAGCTTCAGGTGGTTTAAATTTTGTTGCCAATATGAAGAAAGTCAGCAACAAAAATGCCACATCGCACATAGCAGTCATGTCTACATTCGTGCTTTTTCGTGGTAACTTTGGTCTTGCCATTTTACTGATTTTACATTAATTCACTAATGAGATTCCGATTTCCAATTTTTCCACAAACTTATTATTTATAGTTTGCAGCAAAACTTTGTGTTAATGTAAAGCCAGACTCGTCAATACCATAAGTAATACCATCAATTTTAGTGGTGAAGATATTGTAGAAAATGATGGCAATGGCTGAAGTACCGATACCCAAAGCGGTATTGAACAAGGCTTCAGAAATACCCACAGATAATTCACGGGCAGCATCACCACCGGCACCTTCTTCACCAAGAGAAGAGAACGCTTTAATCATACCTAATACCGTACCTAACAGACCTAACAAAGTTGCTACAGAAGCAATGGTTGATAGGAATACTAAGTTTTTTTCCAACATAGGTAATTCCAAAGCAGTTGCTTCTTCAATTTCCTTTTGAATATTCAGAATTTTTTGTTCAGTATCCAATTCTGTATTGGTAATCATTTCTTTGTACCTGCGTAAGCCGGCTTTCATAACATTACCAACAGAACCTTGTTGTTTATCGCATTCTGCTAGTGCTTTATCAACATCTTTATTGGCTAAGTGAAATTGTACTTTACGAATAAATTCCTGAATGCTGCCTTTTCCGGTTGATTTGGTAACAGTTAAAAATCTTTCAACCACAAAAGTTAATACAGTTAAAAAAGTTCCGATTAATAAAGGCACGATAATACCGCCTTCATACATTTTTGCAATAGGAACGGTTGATTTTGGTCCTTTATGACCAGGCCAAAACCAATGGCTTGGATCAGTATCAGGAAGAGAAAAATGATCTGGTGCGCCCAGATAAAAACGCCAAAAAGAATATCCTACAATAACACAAATTACAGGCGCAATCCATGAAATAGAATTACCTTTTCTTTTAGGGTGTTGTGCTGTTGCCGGTTTAGCAGCAGAAGCTGAAGCTGTGGGTTTAATGTCCGCCATGGTTCAATTGTTTTTTGGTTTTTAAATTACAGTGTTAAAAAGATTTTACAATTCTACTGAAAATTATTTTGAAAAAACAAAACAATGTTTCAAATTTTTTTAGAGGCCTGTAAAATAGTTATTTTCATTAATGCTGCAAATTAGTTTTTCAATAAGTGCCATTATTTTTTTTAAAGAATTAACCAAAATCTGCTTCAATGGGTTTGTTTTATAAAATTAAACCTGAAAAAGCCGTTTTTAAACCACTCATCAAAAATTATAAAAAACACCTTTTTTTTCAAGCCCTCTTGTTATCTTCATTCATTAAAATTTTAAATAACACTATATGAAGAAAACGTTATCTTTTACCTTGCTTATTTTAACCGGAACCTGGCTATGTGCGCAGCAAAGGCCTGATACATCACGATTTCCAATACTGAATGGGCGAACAGCCGGAGCAGCTGCCGCAGCAAAACCAGCTACTGGTCCAAAGCCTTATAAAGAAGTAATTACCAACAAGGCCGTAACACAAAAAGGTTTATTTACGGTTCATAAAGTTGAGGATAAATATTATTTCGAAATTCCGGATTCAATTTTAGGACATGAAATTTTAGCTGTAACCCGTTACAGCAAAACACCCGGTGGCGGCAGAAATTATGGCGGTGAATTGGTGAACCAACAAACCATTGAATTTGCAAAAGGCCCTGAAAACAAAGTATTTCTAAAAGTCATTACCTTAATTAATTATGCAGATTCCACCAATGAAATTTCAAAAGCAGTAGCCAATTCTAACTTAAACCCCATTGCAGCTGCATTTCCTATTGCTGCTTATGGCAAAGATTCTGCCTCGTCTGTAATTGATGTAACTGATTTCTTTAAAGGAGATAACCAAGCAGTAAACCTTACTCCTGCTATTAAACGCAGACTTAGCCTGTCTATGCTGGCATCTGACCGTTCCTATATTGAAAGTATACACACTTACCCCATCAATATAGAAATCAGAACAGTAAAAACATACAATTCTACACCCAGCCCTGCCGGTGGATTTGGCGCCCCATCCCCATCACCCATACCACAAAGTGAACCACTACCTGCTGCCATGGATGCGGGTGCCGTTACACTTGAATTAAACACTTCAATGCTGTTATTACCCAAAACACCTATGCATAAAAGGCTGTTTGACCCCAGAGTAGGCTTTTTTGCAGATGATTACACCATTTACAGTGATAACCAACAAAAAGTAGATAATCAGGTTTTTGCAGTACGTTGGAGACTGGAACCCAAATCTGAGGACATAGATAAATACAAACGTGGTGAACTGGTAGAACCTGCCAAACAAATTGTATACTATATTGATCCTGCTACACCTAAACAATGGCGTCCTTATTTAATTGCAGGCGTAAACGACTGGCAAAAAGCTTTTGAAAAAGCCGGTTTTAAAAATGCCATCGTAGCAAAGGAATGGCCTGAAAACGACAGTACCATGAGTTTAGAAGATGCCCGTTATTCTGTTATACGGTATTTTGCTTCTGATATTGAAAACGCATACGGCCCCAATGTACACGACCCTCGCAGCGGTGAGATTTTGGAAAGCCATATTGGATGGTATCATAATGTTATGAAATTAGTGCACGATTGGTACATGATTCAAACAGCTGCCGTTGATCCGAAAGCCAGAAAAATGAAATTTGATGATTCGTTGATGGGCCAGTTAATTCGCTTCGTTTCTTCACACGAAGTGGGCCACACCCTTGGCTTGCGCCACAACATGGGCAGCAGCAGCAAAACACCGGTTGAATTACTGCGTAACAAAGCCTGGATAGAAGCCAACGGACATACTGCCTCTATTATGGATTATGCTCGTTTTAACTATGTTGCACAACCGGAAGATAATATCAGCGAAGCCGGACTATTCCCAAGAATTGGGGATTACGATAAATGGGCCATTCAATGGGGTTATACCTACACTGGTATTAACGATCCCAAAAAAGATGAATTGGTTACCAACCAATGGGCAATCGACAGTCTTAAAAACCCCAGATTATGGTTTGGCGGCGAAGGAAGAAATGTTGACCCCAGAGCACAAACTGAAGACTTGGGCGACGATGCAGTTAAAGCCAGCAGTTACGGTATTATGAACCTGAAAAGAATTATTGTACAATTGCCGGTTTGGACCAAAGAAGAAGCCGATAAATACCAGAATTTAAGCGATATATACCAACAATTAGTGGGTCAGTTTGCCCGATATATGGGCCATGTAACCAAAAATGTGGGTGGCATAGAAGAAACCTTTAAAAGTGTAGAACAAAAAGGCGATGTGTATACTCCCACATCAAAAGAAAAACAAAAAGCAGCAGTTGCCTTTTTAAATACACAACTCTTCCAAACGCCTAACTGGTTGTTAGATAAGGATATTTTAAATAAGATAGCTTACCCAACCGCTAATGAAGCCATTCAAAACCTGCAAATCAGTATATTGAACAGTTTATTAGATGCCGCACGCTTGTATCGTTTAGAAACCAGCAGGAACCGATTTGGCACCAGCACTTATGGTTTGGATGAAATGATGGATGATGTTCAAAAAGGTATTTGGAGTGAATTAAGCACCCAAAAACCAATTGATGCCTATCGCAGAAATTTGCAAAAAGCCTATGTAAGTAAACTGATTGATTTAATAGACCCTGCTAAATCAAATTCTGCCAGCTTAACAGCAACAGCCAGAGGCTTCAATCTTTCTATTATTAATACCGCTAATACAGATGTACCTTCTGTAGCAAGAGGCGAATTGAAAAGTTTATTAGCAGCCATCAATGCAGCAATTCCTGCCACAAGAGATAAAATGAGTAAATATCATTTACAGGATGTTGCAGAAAGAATCAAAAAAGCGTTAGAGCCTAAGGCTTAAACATAGCGCTTTAAAACAATAAAAAGAGCTGCCATTTAACCGGTAGCTCTTTTTATTTTCAACCAATTCATATAAATGCAACCAACTGCAATAACTTTGTGTAGCTACAAATAAACAATATGAAAAAATTTGGATTGTGTTTTAAGATTTTTTGTTTAATAACCCACTTTGCCACAGCGCAAAATTTTTCAGCAGTTATTAAAGACAGTATGACCAAAGAGCCGGTTTATTTTGCCAGTATTACCAATTTAAATAATAAAAAAACAGTTATCTCTAACGAGAAAGGATTGTTTTCAATTGCCGCAAAACCTGGCGATATTATATCCATTGCTTCTATCAGCTATACATTTGATACGCTTCAAATCAATATAAAATTATTACAGCAAGCCGGATACGTTATTTACCTGCATCCTCTTTCTAAAATGTTAGATGAAGTAACTGTCAGATCGCATAAAAGCTACTCTGCATATCAATTAGACAGTTTGCACAGAAGAAGAGATTTTTTTGCTACTACCAACGATTATACTTTACCAACAGTATCTAACGGCAATTCGGGTGTTGGTATGGGTATTAATATTGACCATTTTTTTGGGCCGGATAAACGAAAACGTGAAACCATTCAACTCTTTAACCAAATGGAGCAGGAACATTATATTAATTACCGATTTAATCCAACTTTCTTAAAACAATATGTAACACTACCAACAGACTCGCTGCTGTTGTTTATGGAAACATACAGGCCAACTTATAAATGGCTCAGGCAGCACCCGCACCGGGAAGATTTAATTTATTATATTAATGATAAATTAAAATTATTTCTAAAAAAGTAACGCAAAAGCTTGAGCGTTACTCATATCGTAAAGCAACAATTGGATTTAATTTAGCAGCTTTTATTGCCGGGTACAATCCTGCTGCAAACCCAACCAGAGAGCAGATTACAATACCAATACTTACCCATAACCAGGGCACAACAAAACCGGTTTTCAATACCATTGAAAAAATATTACCAACCAAAACACCCAAAATAATTCCAAATATTGCACCAAGTAAACTAATAATCATACTTTCAAATAAAAACTGCTGCCTTACATTTTTGCTTTTTCCACCAATTGCCTTAATAAGACCTACTTCACGGGTACGTTCATTTACCGAAACCAGCATAATATTCATTAAACCAATGGCAGCACCAATTAAAGTAATAATACCAATAGCCGCAGCCGCACCTGTAATACTACTTAAAAAAGTAATAAACAGTTCTGCAAACTTATCACTCTTTTCAATGGTAAAATTATCCGCATCTGTTGGCAGCAATTTTCTGATACCTCTGAAATGCGCTGTAGCTACACCTATTGCAGGATCTAACATCGCTACATTTTCAACCATTACGCCAATAAAATACGACGGTGAGGCATTGGCTAAACGACGAGCACTGTTGTAAGAAGTTACCACTATATCATCCTGCCGCAATAAACCACTCGATCCTTTGCTTTTTAGCACACCAATTATGCGGTAAGGTATTCCACCAACTTTTATAATATGATCAACAGCTGTTTCAGGATGATCTCCAAACAATTTTGTAGCAACATTGCTACCCAACAAACATACATTACGACCACTTTCCACATCCAAACTATTCAAATTTCTGCCAACTGCTACCGTAAAACCATTTACCGTTAAATAATTTTCATCACCACCCCAAACAGTTACAACGGGATTGGTTTTTTTATCGCCATAATAACACTCTACATTACCGGGCCCGCGCATATACACACTTACAATAGATGGGTATTGATAGGTTTGTTTAAAATAAACCGCATCTTCCCGCCGTATGGTTTTATCGAGGTTCGAAACTTTATCCTTCACTCCTCTTGCCGTTTTCTTTACACTTTGGTCTCTTCCAAAACGGATACGCGATTCTTTGTATTTTATTACAAAAGCATTGGCCCCCATCGATGAAAAACTTTCCCGCAAGCTTTGATTCATAGCCTGAATAGCGGTAATAATTCCAATCAACGCCATAATGCCAAATGCAATAATAGCAACGGTTATACCGGTTCTCAGCTTATTTCCTTTTACCGTTTTAAATGCCAAATTAAATGAATCGGTTAACGTCATTAATAAGTTTTTGTATTAAAATCATTCTAAAGATAAGGCGCAATCAGATAGTTTAAAACCAAAAAGGATAAACGTAGCAAAAAATAAACAGACGGTAATGGCGGCTATTTAACCCTATGAGTAATTTGAATCAATTTTAGGTAACCCGGCTTCTGCTATTTTGGGCATCGCCTGTTGTGTCACTCACTCTTGTAGGTTCAGTTATTATGGCAGCATGTTGCGTTGCTGTAGCAGTTACTACTGATTAGATAAACATTGTGAAGAGAATTGATTAAAAACTAAAAGTAAAACCAGTTTAGAATAATAGTTGGGAATATGCCAATTAAAATAGTAACTACAGCAAGCAAAATCAGCATAAAGCAAAACCCTTTACTGAATAAATGCAATTCCGGATTGCCCTTTTTAAAATACATGGCCTGTATTACTCTGAAATAGTAAAAAGCACTGATGGCAGCAAAAATTACCGCAACAATTACCAACCAGGTTACTGAGCTGCCGCCGTATTTAATGGCAGATAACAACATATAATACTTTGCAAAGAACCCTGCCGTAAGCGGAATGCCTGTTAAGGATAAAAGAAATACGGTGGTGGTTCCGGCCAGTAACGAACTTTTTTGTGCAAGGCCATTGAATCCTTCCAGCGATATATCTTTCACTTTTTCCAACACGGCGAAAATGCCAATAGTAGCCACAGAGTAGGCCACAGTATAAATTAAAATACCTTCTTTAGCTACATCATTTTCGGCAAAAACCGCAAATAGCATAAATCCGGCCTGGGCAATACTGGAATAAGCCATCATCCGTTTTACGCTTTGTTGGAATACCGCGGTAATATTTCCAACCAACAAAGTGGCAATAATTACAACCGGTAAAATAATTTTCCACGACAAACCCATTTCAACTGCCTTATTATCAAATAATCGTATAAATGTAATAAAACCGGCTGCTTTAATAATCGTTGCCATATATGAAGTAAAAACACCGGGTGCACCATCGTATACATCGGGCGTCCAGAAATGAAAAGGAGCAGCAGAAACTTTAAAAGCAATGGCAATAAATACCAGCACCAAACCCAATGGGTCTAATATGCCATACTCATTTGATACTGCAGAGGGTTTAAGGGCGTCTATTTCAAATCCGCCACGGGCACCATACATTAAAGCAATACCCATTAATAAAATACCGGTAGAAAATGAACCCATCAGGAAATATTTCAACGAGGCTTCATTACTTTTTAAATTCCGCTTATCAGCACCGGTTAGAATATATAATGGAATGGACATAATCTCAATGCCCAAAAACAGCATTAAAAGCGAGTTGTAAGAGGTTAAAATAGCTATACCGGCTAATGAAAAGAAAATTAATGCAAAGAATTCTGCAGCATGCCGGCCATTGCCGATCAATGTAACATCTGAACCACTGATTAAAGTAAACAAAAATGTAGCAGCAAAAGCAAGTGTATTAAAATACAAGCCAAATTTTTGAAAATTCAGCAAACCATGCGTAGGAATATAAATACTAAAAATACCATAAGTATCAAAAATGTTGGCCAGTAAAACCACCAATAAAGCTACCAGTGCCACATTTCTGATGGTTGATTTTTGTTGTGTGATAATGCCTGTAAACATCATTACAACACCCGCTACTGCCGAAAATATAATTGCGTTCATATATTAAAATATAGTTATTCGCCCTGTTGAATTGTTCTAAAATGTATCAACTTTATTCGTAATAAAAACTTTTTTGTTTATACACTGCAACATCATTCTACTCAGAGTATGTTTTTCACTTACAGCTATTTTATTGCACCAATAATTCTTTCACTGTTTCATGGGTTAAGTGTATCATTGGCTCGGGATATATACCAAAAAAGAAAATTACAACCACCAGTATCCATAAAATAAACCGCACATGTAGCCCTGCATCTACAGCATGGGTTATTTGAATGGCCAAATCACCATAAAAAATTTTTTGTACGGTATTTAATGTATATACCGCAGTTAATATAATGGTAATCAGTGCAAAAATGGCTATTACCATATTGTATTGAAACAGACCATTAAACATTAAAAACTCGCCAATAAAACTATTGGTTAGCGGCAATGCAATATTTGCAAGTGCCATAATAACAAAAAGTATAGCTAATTCCGGAGCTTTTTGTGCAAGACCGCCTAATTCGCTCAATTTGCGGGTACCCAATTGCTGTTCAATTGCATCTGCCACAATCCACAATCCCAATACTACTATACCATGGTTAAACATTTGTACCATTACCCCATTCCATCCCACCTCTTTCTGTGCAAAAATGGCAGCACACATTAAACCAATATGTGCAATGGAAGAATAAGCTATCACTCGTTTAAAATCATCCTGCCGGATAGCGATGAGTGATGCATACAACATTCCGATCACTGCAAGAATGATAATGAAATTTGCAAAATGAGTGGTAGCCTCAGGAAAAACAGGCACTAACCAACGAATGGTGGCATATAAACCCATTTTTACCATAATGGCACTTAGCACCATGGTTACACCGGTTGTAGCCTGTTCATAAGCATCGGGTTGCCAGGTATGTAGCGGAAATAAAGGCATTTTGATAGCAAAAGCAATAAAAAATAACCAAAAGAATACATATTGCTGGTGGGTGCTTAAATGCAAATGGTAAAACGATTCAATAGCAAAGGAGTGATTACCGGGGGTTTGAAAATATAAATAAAAAATTCCGATTAGCATTAGCAACGAGCCCACAAATGTGTACACGAAAAATTTGAATGTTGCAGCAATTCTTTTTTCTCCACCCCAGTTAGAAGCAAGAAAATAAACCGGAATTAAAGCAAGCTCCCAAAAAAAGTAAAATACCAGCGCATCGGCTGCAACAAAAACACCCATTAACCCTGCCTGAGTTAATAACATACCGGCAAAAAAATTGCCCGGCTTCGTATAACTATTTTTATAAATGGCAACAAAAATAATAGGAAAGCCGATTGCAGTTAATAAGGTAAGCATGCTGCTCATCCCGTCCATGTGTAAATCAAAACCACTGCCTAATGCCGGCAACCAGGGTAAATGAATAGATAAAGCATCAGCATTGTTAAAAAAGTAAATACCACTTAATGCAATGGCCAAAGTAACAAGCGCAATCAGTAATGACCAGCTTTTGGCTGCTTTATCTTCTTTCAACAAAAAAGAAATAAGGCCACCAATCAGAGGAACGATTATTAATAAAAGAGGAATCATAGCT
Source organism: Hydrotalea sp. AMD (assembly GCF_004100315.1). Lineage (NCBI taxonomy): Bacteria > Pseudomonadati > Bacteroidota > Chitinophagia > Chitinophagales > Chitinophagaceae > Hydrotalea > Hydrotalea sp. AMD. The sequence continues at coordinate 120,700 of NZ_SCKY01000006.1, forward strand.
ATTATTTGCCTGGGGCTTTTAAAATATTTTACTTAAATAGGTATAAATATAACCGTCGTTTATCCAAATTAAAACCAATACAATCATGGCCAGTACCATAAAGAGTATGTATCCGCCTACCTGTCCGCTCTGAATTAATCTTACCTGCCGCGACGCATACAAAACAAATCTTCCTACCCCATTTACTACACCATCAAGACCACTTTTTTCAACAATATTTTTTAAAACTCCTGCAAATCTGTTCAGTGGTTTTACAACAATTCCATCATATAATTCATCGATGTACCATTTATTAGCCAGAAATTTTCCAACGCCTGTAGGCTCTTCTAATTCAGGATGTTTGGTAAACCTGCCCAATGCAAATAAAATGGCGATGGTTGCTATGGCTACAGAAACACCCATTAATAACCATTCTGTTGCATGTGGCATTTCGGTTGATGTTTCAGTAGTTAAAACAGGTTGTAACAAATGATGAAATAAATTGGCACCCGGAGCCATTACGGTAGGTATACCCACCCATCCGCCAATCACACTTAAAATAGCCAGTAAAATTAAAGGGAAGGTCATAGCAGCAGGGCTTTCATGTAAATGATGTTCCTGATCATGTGTGCCTCTGAAGTTGCCCAAAAAAGTAGTGGCATATAAACGGAATATATAAAATGCGGTTAATGCTGCACCTGCTACTCCTAATACCCAGTAAACAGGGTTTTTTGCATACGCCGCAGCCAGAATTTCATCTTTAGAGAAGAAACCGCTAAATGGAGGAATACCTGAAATGGCTAAACATGCCAACAGGAAAGTAATATGGGTAACGGGCATGTATTTACGTAATCCACCCATTTTTCGGATATCCTGTTCATTGCCCATAGCATGTATTACAGAACCGGCTCCCAGGAATAACAATGCTTTAAAAAATGCATGTGTCATTACATGAAAAACCGCACCTGAGTATGCACCTACTCCTAATCCTAAAAACATATAACCCAACTGGCTCACTGTGGAATAGGCCAATACTTTTTTAATATCATTTTGTTTGATGGCAATTGTAGCCGCCAGTAAAGCAGTAGCCACACCAATGATAGCAATAATGTTTTCAGTTACCGCACTCATACTATATAATACATTGCTACGTGCAATCATGTATACCCCGGCAGTTACCATGGTAGCTGCATGTATTAAAGCTGAAACCGGAGTTGGACCGGCCATTGCATCGGGCAGCCATGTATACAAAGGTATTTGTGCGCTTTTACCGGTAGCTCCAATAAAAAATAACAGGGTAATTCCGGTAACATCAACAGCACTTAAGCTTCCGGTTCCGGCAAAAACTTCACCATAAGTTAATGTGCCTAATTTAGCAATCAACCAAAAAATTCCCAGCAAAAAACCGACATCACCAATACGGTTCATGATAAAAGCTTTTTTCGCAGCATAGTTATAATCATTGTTTTTAAACCAGTAACCAATTAACAAATAAGAACATAAGCCTACACCTTCCCATCCCAAAAACAGAATAAGGTAATTACCGCCCATTACCAAGAGCAGCATGGAAAACACAAACAGATTCAGATAAGAAAAATAACGTGCAAAATGTGGCTCAGCTTCTTCATGCATGTATGAGGTTGAATATACATGAATTAGAAAACCTACACCGGTAATAATTAACATAAATAAGGCAGAAAGTGCATCAACCTGAAAAGAAAATGGAATGATTAGTCCCTTAATATCAATAAAATTGAAATAAGTTTGAATAATAGGGCCATTAGATTTTACCTGCCAGAATAAACTCAGGCTGACTAAAAAAGCCACTAAAATTACGCCACAGCCTATTAAACTAACTGCCCGTTTAGAAAGTGATTTTCTAAGCAATCCGTTGATCAGAAATCCTGCAAGCGGCAGTAATGGTACTAAGTAAACTAATTGATTCATATTATTCGTTTAAAGTAAGGCTTACCACAACAGTATAAGCTTCCCTTTTATCATTTAATTCTTTAACCGGTTTAAAAAATTTACATCTACAGAATGTGCATTTCTGTACATCATTACAATAATGGCCAATCCAACACTTACTTCAGCAGCTGCTACCACCATTACAAAAAACACAAAAATTTGTCCATCCGTTCCGGCATTGTTTACTTTCTCAACCGCACTTGCTACTGCATGATGCATTTTTGAAAAAGCAACGAGTAGTAAATTTACTGCATTGAGCATCAGTTCTATACTCATAAAAATAATGATGGCATTTCTGCGTGTTAGTACACCTGCAATACCAATACAGAACAGTGCTAAACTTAAAAAAATATAATATTGTATGGGCATAATCTGTTGGTTGTTTAAAAAACTTATAAAGAATGCTGACTAATCTTTTTTCCCAATCACCACTGCTCCCACCATCGCACTTAAAAATAAAATACTGCTTATTTCAAAGGGCACCACATACGTACTGAATAATGCTTTTCCCAAATTTGAAATCAACCCGATACTTCCTTCTTTCATCATGGCTGTTTTGGCTTGCAACTCGGGCGCCTGTCTGATTAATGATACCAATATCATTAAAAAACAACCGGCTGAAATGGCACCGGCTAATTTCATCCAAATATTTTTCTGAGGTTCTGTATCCTTATTCAAATTCATTAACATGATTACGAAAAGAAACAACACCATAATAGCACCAGCATATACAATTAAATTTACGATTGCAATGAATTGTGCATTCAGTAAAATATAATGCCCTGAAATGGCAAAAAATACACCTACCAGCCATAACACACTGTGTACCGGATTTTTACTGAGTAAAACCATTAATGCACTTACCAACGCCAGGGCACTTAAAAACCAGAATAAGATTTGTATGGCATTCATTTGATACTATTATTTTTATTTCTGTAACAGACTCACTAAACGAATTAATAAAGATGGTTGATGGAAAATAACCTTGCCATTATTTTACAATGAAAATAATTACAGGGTTTAATTCAATCCTTTTGCTTTTGTATACGCTTCTGGCTCTGTTACAGGGTTGGGTATTAATAAATCTTTTTTACCATATATAAAAGTGGTACGATTAAAATTTGCCGGTGCAAAGGTTTCGCTTAAATAAATAGCATCTTTCGGACAAGCTTCTTCACACAATCCACAAAAAATACAACGCAGCATATTAATTTCGTAGCGGGCTGCATATTTTTCTTCACGATATAAATTTTCTTCACCGGGTAAACGTTCAGCAGCCTCCATGGTAATGGCCTCCGCCGGGCAGGCTACGGCACATAATCCGCAGGCGGTGCATCTTTCCCGGCCTTCTTCATCTCTGTTCAATACATGCAATCCTCTAAACACCGGGCTAAATGGCCTTTTTTGTTCCGGATATTGAATGGTTGGTTGTTTTTTAAATATGTGGCTAAACGTGATTAACATTCCCTTGAAAATATTGATCAGATATAATCTTTCCCAGAATGTCATCGGCTTTCTGTTAACCGGCTGTGCTCTGTTGGTTAGTGCTTGCATGATTGAACCGATGGTTTTAAAAGTTTTGCAAAAATATTTTTATTGTAACTAGTATCCAAGTTTATATTGTTTTATTCCTTGTAACCTGGCATCCCTTTGCTGTGCAATGAAATTTATTTTCCCATCCATAGAATGAGTGCACCTGTAATCAGCATATTTGCCAAAGCCAATGGCACCAGCGATTTCCAGCCCAGGTTCATTAACTGGTCATATCTGAACCTCGGAATTGTCCATCGTACCCACATAAATAAGAAAATGAATATCACCACTTTTATCAGTAAAGCTGCCACGCCTATGATGGCTGCAACATTTGGCGACAATAGGCTTTCATTTAAAAAAGGTACATCATAACCGCCAAAGTAAAGCGTTGCCATTACCACACTGCTGATAAACATATTTACATATTCTGAGAACAGGTAAAAGCCTAATTTCATAGAAGAATACTCCTGATGGTAACCAAAGTTTAATTCATTTTCTGCTTCCGGTAAATCGAAGGGTGTTCTGTTACATTCTGCAAATGCACAGATGATGAATATTAAAAAACCGAGTGGCTGATATACAATATTCCACCAATGACCTGGTTGCATTTGTTGCTTTACAATTTCGCCTAACTGCAAAGTGCCTGTTGTCATTAATAAAGCAATTAAACTTAAGCCCATGGCTAATTCATAACTAATTGCCTGCGATGCACCTCTTAGTGCGGCCATTAAAGAAAATTTGTTGTTAGATGCCCATCCGCCAATCATAATGCCATAAACACCCAAACTTACTACAGCAAATATGTATAAAATACCAATATTTACATCGGCAATTTGCAAGGGAATAACTCTGCCAAATAAATGCACATCACTGCTCCAGGGTATTACGGCACTGGTCATCAAAGCGGCTGTCATGGCCAAAAAAGGCCCTAAAACAAATAATACTTTATTGGAAGTGTTGGGAATAATTTCTTCTTTCATGATGAGCTTTAACCCATCGGCAAATGGCTGAAACAAGCCAAACGGACCAGCACGATTGGGGCCCGGCCTGTCTTGCAAAACCGCCGCCACTTTACGTTCTGCAAATGTGGTATAGAGTGCTATACCCAGACTTGCAAAAATAACAATGGCAATCAGAATTAATTTTTCCAGAAACAATATCCAGTCTATACTTAGTAACATGGCAAATATTGATTGAGTGTTATTGGTTAAAATCGGTTGAATGTGCCGGGCGTTCTAATTCGCTTAAATGTATGTTTGGTTTATTTACTTCACTTACACTATGAATATCCATGAGTAATTTTGGATTCCTGCCTTTCATAATGTTAGGAAAGGTTTCAGTAGGTTTTACCAATCCTACATATTTGTTTTGTGCAATCACTGAATGCCGGTTAACATTAGTGGGGCCTTCTATTACCCAATCGGCCAGATTTTTCTTTTCAAAGCGGCATTCATTGCAAATCCATCCTGTTTTGCCGTTTGAGGCTTCTTTCACTTCACCCCATTCATCTTTTCTGGCAGTTACTCTAAACACCTCATCACCTCTTAACCATAGCTCTGCTTCACCACAACATTTATCGCAATGCCTGTGTGCATTCACAGGTTTGGTAAACCATACCCTGTTTTTAAAACGGAAAGTTTTATCGGTTAAAGCACCCACCGGGCAAACATCTATAACATTACCGATAAATTCGTTATGCAAATTTTTTTGAATGAAAGTGGCAATTTGAGCATGATCACCCCGATCTAATACACCGTGTTCTCTTTTGGAAGAAAGCTGGTCGGCTACAAACACACAACGATAGCAAAGTATGCAGCGGGTCATATGTAATTGAATATATGCTCCTAAATCTACTTTTTTAAAGGTGCGTTTTTGAAATTCGTAACGGCTGCCTTCTTTACCGTGTTCATAACTTAAATCCTGCAAATGACATTCGCCGGCCTGATCGCAGATGGGGCAATCTAATGGGTGATTAATTAATAAAAATTCAACCACACCGGCCCTTGCTTCCTGTACACGTGGCGATGTTACATTTTTTACTTCCATACCATCCATTACAGTTGTGCGGCAAGAAGCAACTAATTTGGGCATTGGGCGCGGATCTTTTTCAGAACCTTTGCTCACCTCTACCAAACAGGTACGGCATTTACCACCACTGCCTTGTAATTTGCTGTAATAGCACATGGCAGGAGGGGTTACCTCTCCGCCAATTTTACGGGCAGCCTGCAAAATGGTGGTACCTGCAGGTACTTCAACCGTAATATTATCAATGGTGACTTTGAATAATGTTTCGTCTGACATATTGTAAAATTCTAAAATTCAAAATTAGCCTTTCAATAAGGCTGGATTAAGCACCTACAGGCACCTGAATAGGGTTGGCATAATGTGCCAAACCAAAATTTCTTACCTGCGCTTCCTGCGGATGTAATACATGCCACTCAAACTCATCCCGGAAATGACGGATAGCAGCCGCTACAGGCCAAGCAGCCGCATCGCCTAAGGGGCAAATAGTGTTTCCTTCAATTTTTCCCTGTATATCCCACAACAAATCTATATCACTAATTTTGCCTTCTCCTTTTTCCAAACGCAATAATATTTTCTCCATCCAACCGGTACCTTCTCTACAGGGTGAACACTGTCCGCAACTTTCATGACGGTAAAACCGGGCCAAAGTATAAGTATGGCGCACTATACACTGGTCTTCATCAAACACAATAAAACCACCACTGCCCATCATGCTTCCGGTAGCAAAACCTCCATCGCTTAAACTTTCATAATTCATGTAACGGGTTTCTCCTTTTGCTGTTTTCAACAACAAATTTGCCGGCAAAATTGGAACAGAAGAACCGCCAGGTATGCAGGCTTTTAAGTGCTTCCCGTTTTTAATGCCACCACAATATTCTTCGCTGTAAATAAATTCTTCTACACTAATGGTCATATCAATTTCGTACACGCCCGGTTTATTGATATTACCGCAGGCTGAAATTAATTTGGTTCCGGTTGAACGGCCTACACCAATTTTGGCATATTCTTCGCCACCCATATTAATAATAGGTACTACTGCCGCCAATGTTTCTACATTATTTACAACAGTTGGTCGTTCCCAAACTCCTTTGATGGCCGGGAAAGGAGGTTTAATTCTGGGATTACCTCTTTTTCCTTCCAATGATTCTAACAATGCGGTTTCTTCTCCACAAATGTAAGCGCCTGCCCCGCGTTGAACATAAATATTACAATTAAAGCCTGTGCCCAAAATATTGTTACCCAGCCAACCGTTTTGTTTGGCTTCTTCAATAGCATTTTCCAAAATACCTACTATCCAAGCATATTCACCACGGATATAAATATAGGTATCATTTGACCCCAAAGCAAAAGATGAGATGATTAAGCCTTCAATTAATAAATGGGGTAAAAACTCCATCAGGTACCTGTCTTTAAAAGTACCCGGTTCACTTTCATCAGCATTGCACACCAAATGGCGGGGTACGCCCTCGGGCTTAGCAATAAAACTCCATTTCATGCCCGTAGGAAAACCGGCTCCGCCACGACCCCGCAAGCCACTTTTCTTCACTTCTTCCACAATGGCTTCCGGAGTCATGGTTTTCAGCGCTTTTTCAACTGCCTGATAACCGCCTTCTCTTCTGTAAACATCATACTGTCTGATGCCTTCTACATGCGCTTTTGATAATAATAATTTTACACCCATTTGTAATTACAATAAAAGTGAATAAATGATGCTTTTAATTGTTGCGTGCAGCATTGCTTCTGCATTCTTCAATAATTGCATCGACTTTTTCTTTCGTTAAATGTTCCCGATATTGTTTTCCCAACTGCATCATGGGTGCATACCCACAAGCCCCCAGGCACTCTACTGTTTTTAGCGTAAACATACCATCGGGCGTAGTTTCGCCGGCACTAATGCCTAATTTTTCTTTGATGTAGCTAATAATTTCATCGCTGCCATTTAGCATACAGGGACCGGTTTGGCATACCTCAAACATGTACTTCCCAACGGGTTGGGTATTAAACATGCTGTAAAAGGTGGCTACTTCATATACTTCAATGGGTTCTAATTGCAATAAATTGGCAACATAATCCATTGTTTCAGCGCTTAACCAACCGCCAAAGCTTTCTTGTGCCAAATGCAATACCGGCAATAGCGCACTTTTTTGTTTGCCTTCCGGGTAACGTTTTACTAAACGATTAAATTCCTGCATTTGCTGTTCTGAAAATTGTACCACAACGCTATATTTTAGTTTGTTATGTGTTTATGCATCTAACTCACCTGCAATGAGGTTTAAACTACTCATGGTAATAATGGCATCGCTCAACATACCTCCTTTTGTTAATTCACTGTATGCCTGATAGTAAATAAAACTGGGCCTGCGAAAATGCAAGCGATAAGGTGTTCTTCCACCATCGCTAATTAAATAAAAACCCAATTCGCCATTAGCACCTTCTACACTATGGTAAACTTCACCTTTGGGTATGGCAGTTTCACCCATGATGATTTTAAAGTGCCAGATTAATGCCTCCATTTTTGTGTATACCTCTTTCTTTTCGGGAAGATAATACTCAGGCACATCGGCATGAAATACTTCGGCTTCGGCTCCTTTAAATTTCTGTACTTTTTGGTAGGCCTGTTCTATAATATGCAAGCTTTGCCACATTTCTACATTGCGCACTAAAAACCGGTCATAGTTATCGCCGGTACTGCCCACCGGAACAATAAAATCAAAATCTTCGTAACTGCAGTATGGGCTATGTACCCGCACATCGTAATCAACCCCTGCTGCACGTAAATTAGGTCCCGTAAAGCCATAGTTTAAAGCACGCTCGGCACTAATAGCACCAGTATTTTGGAGGCGATCCATGAAAATACGATTACGGGTAAAGAGGTTTTCAAACTCTTTTAGCACTTTAGGATATTCCTGAAGAAATTTTTCTAACTTTTGGAAAGCTGTATCTGTAAAGTTGCGTTCAAACCCACCTATTCTGCCAATATTGGTGGTTAAACGAGAGCCGCATACTTCTTCATAAATTTCATAAATCAATTCGCGGTATTGCATCACATATAAAAAACCGGTATAGGCACCACTGTCTACACCCACAATTGAATTACAAATAAGGTGATCGGAAATACGGGCCAGTTCCATGATAATAATCCGCAAATAATCTACCCGCTTGGGTGTTTTTACACCCAGTAATTTTTCGCAGGTCATGTGCCAACCCATGTTATTAATAGGGCTGCTGCAATAATTTAATCGATCGGTAATGGGTGTTACCTGATAAAGCGGCCTGCGTTCGGCTAATTTTTCAAATGCCCGGTGAATGTAACCTACGGTTTGCTCGGCCGATACAATACGTTCACCATCTAATTCAACAATATTTTGAAACACACCGTGGGTAGCGGGGTGTGTAGGACCCAGATTGAGGGTGGTGGTTAATTTTTCAATGGAACCATCCGGAAGTTTTATATGGTGTGGTTGCACCTCTTTTGTTTCCAACATAATATTTCAATTAAATTACCGACAGTTGTTTTGAACTGCCTTTACAATTGGATTTAATAAATTGAACCGCCTCTGCCAAACATGGCATCATCTTTATCTATTCTGGTTTGATCTTCCAATGGATATTCTTTCCTTAATGGGAAATAATCCATTTCATCTACATTTAAAATTCTTTTTAAATTGGGATGCCCGATAAAGTTTACGCCAAAAAAATCGTAGGTTTCTCTTTCCATCCAGTTGGCTGCTTCAAATAATTTGGTTGCCGTAAACACATCGGGTTGCTGTATACCGGTAAATACTTTATAACGGATGCGTATATTCTCTTTTAAATTATGTAAATGATATACTACAGCCAGTTCTTTTCCGGTATTAACCGGATAATGAACAGCACACAAATCAGTTAAGAAAGTAAATTGAAGTGTTGCATCTTCATACAAAAACTGCAATATCTTTAAATTCATTTCTTTTGGTGATTGAAAACTGAGCAAACCAAATGGTGTTTCAAAATTAGACACCTGATCGCCAAATTTTTCCTGGAGTTTTTGTTGTATGATTTCGTTGGTTAGTGCCATGACTGTTATAAGCGTTTACAGATTTTTTTAAAGCCTGATGAATAAGCCAATAAATGGCGTTTATTGAATGCCATAACTTTCTAAAAGTGCCGTGTATTGCGGGCTGTTTCTGCGGCGAATACTTTCTTTACCTACCAATTCCTGAATTTTCATAAACCCATCTAAAATAGCTTCTGGCCTGGGCGGGCAACCTGGCACATATACATCAACCGGTATAATCTGATCAATACCCTGTAACACACTGTAAGTATCAAAAATACCACCACTGCTGGCACAGGCACCTACACTCAATACCCAACGGGGTTCAGCCATTTGCAAATATACCTGCCTTAAAACAGGCGCCATTTTTTTGGCAATGGTACCCATTACCATTAGTAAGTCGCACTGACGGGGAGAAAAACCAACTCTTTCTGCACCAAAACGAGCTAAATCGTAGTGCGCACCCATTGTAGCCATAAACTCAATACCACAACAAGAAGTGGCAAATGGCAATGGCCACAAAGAGTTTTTTCGTGCTAACCCCACTACTTCACTTAATTTGGTGGTGAAAAAGCCTTCTCCATTATATCCCTGCGGAGCCTCGCCCATAATAATAGATTTGGCAGGTTCTGCTGGTTTGGGATGAATATTAAAACGTACTGGACGCATAGAATAACATTTAATTTGCTTGATAAAATAAGGTTTTCAGGATTGTAAAACATCACTTACCACATCCTGCTAATTTGTTATACCCCTGCCATTTTTCAAAGAAAGTAAGCACAAATTGCACCATATATAACATTTCAACTTCTTTTAAGTTGAAGATTCCTTCCCATTAATCTTCCCAATTCAATGCTCCCTTTTTAATGATATATACAAAACCAATGAGGAATAAAGCCACAAACAACACAATTTCCCAAAAGCCGGCCCATCCCAGAAATTTAAAGTTTACTGCATAGGGATAAAAGAAAATTACTTCTACATCAAACAATACAAACAAAATAGCCACTAAAAAATACTTTACTGCCATGGGTTGGCGGGCATTGCCATGGCTGGCTATACCACTGGAGAAATTTTCCAGTTTATCACTCGTTTTTCTTTTTGGACCTACCCAGGCAGACAATCCAATCATGGTAGCCACAAAACCTATGGCGAAAATGAGTTGAATGCCTATCGGGAAATAATTTTCAGCAGTATTGTTAAGCTGATTTAGTTGAAGAAGTGTACTAAAACCTATCATAACATTCTTGAATGAGATGCAAAAATAAGGCAGTCTGTTTATAAACCCTTACTATTCTTTTGTTGTTTTTGATGAATTCAGCAATTTATAATGCCACAAGTATTTTCAATATTGTTTTAATATTACCCGCTCTCAAAAAAATTAAAGTCAATAGCGTAATAATCTACTAAATTATGAAATTGGAGTTTCCAGGCTTGCTTCAATAAAAAAGTTGCCACTTTTTACAGCGGCAACTTTTTTATTATATTTAAAAATGTATTTCCTGACGAATTAATTCTTCGTTGCACCCTTTGTACCGGTGCTGTCAGTCTGTGGTTGTTTTCCTTCCATCAGCTTTTGCTTTTTAATGTTGCCTTCAATTGCGCCTTTAATTTTTAACATATCCGGATCATTAGGAATTAATTCCAAAATTTTATTACAGATATCGAGGGCTTTTTCATAATCTTTTGCCCTGTCATTATAGTAACCCATCATATAATAATAGTCGATGATGATGAAGCGTTGATTTTTTACACTGTCTTTCATCAAATAATCAATTTGCTGTTGCAAGGCGGGAATAGCAATGCCGGGATTAGAAGTGGTATCTAATGCTTTGGCTGCCATTACATTAAAATAATAACCTTGTGGCTTATCGGGAAATGCTTTGATATAATTAGCCGCCACATCCATTACTTTGGGATAATCGGCTGCCTGATATGCCACATTTGAGATATTGTAATAATCGTACTCGCTCCAAGTGCCTTTCAGGGCTTGCGCTTGCAATAACCAATCTAACTGCGCTTTGTAATTTTTAGCTTTTGCCATTAAATCTGCAGCCTGCGTCATGTAGTTAATTTTATTCACTTTAGAAGTATCTGACTGAATGGCTGATTGGATGTACTTAACAGCAACGTCGGCATTTTCAGGAAATTTAGAGAAAATTTTTACTGCCAGTTCATAATCTGCCGGTTTCACTTTATCTGTAGGTTCTAATTTAAAATACTTTTCAATATTTTGTTTAGCCTGTAATGAATCACCTAATTTCAAATAGTTGTAGGCATACAATAAACTCAATCCGGGTAATTTGTCTGTACCACCTAAAGAGGTTTCTATTTCTTTTTCTTTAGCCAATGATTCCTGGTATTTACCTGCCTGATACAGGTAATCTGCCAGATAGAAATCGTTTTGCGGATCTTTATCTGCATATTTTATGAATTTGTCCAGATTGGCTTTGGCCATATCTACATTTCTGTTCTTATAATATTCAAACAACGCCAGATAAGTATCGGGGAAAGAAGGATCTGCTTCCATTGCTTTTCCAAAAGCCGGCATGAAAGAGTCTTCATTATTCTGGCTCAGGTATACCATTCCAATTCTGTAATAAGCCAACACATTTTTTGGATCAATGGTGGTAGCCTGCTCAAATGCTTTTACGGCTTCACCTCCATTTTCGCCACCTAATTTCAGATAGCAGATACCCATGTACACATACACCATAGAATTTTTAGGATCTAATGCAGCGGCTTGTTTTAATTTTTCAATACCATAGTTAGGATCACCAATTTTGCTGCCTCCATCGGCATTGGCACGGCCTATGGCTTCTAAAATTTCAACACTGGGCTCGCCTTTATGTCGGCCTTTGGTGGGTGTTGTAGCTGTAATGGCCTGTTCAAACTTTTGTTTGGCAGCATTGATATCGCCACCTTCCAGCATGTCTATATGGCCTATGCCTACCCATATTAATGGCTCATTTACACCATCGGTTAAGGCTTTCTGATACACAGCCTTCGCCGCATCCATTTGGGCTTTGGTTACTTCATTGCCGCCAATTAAAGCCTGACCGTACCAATAAATGGCTTGTACATCTTTGGGCTTATCGTCGTAATTTTTCTTCAAAATATTAATGGCAGATTGAACTTTGAATGACGAGTTTAAGTCGTTAATCCCATCAGCAATCGACTGGGCCATCAATCCATTTACAGCCAGAAAGGCTGCCACTAGCAAAGTAATTGTTTTCTTCATCATGCTTTAAGTTTATAGTGGTTTGTTTACTCCTCAATTTGACTTTTTCGATTCACCAAATCCATTTTAGCAGGTGCTAAACCACCGCTTCTGAATATGAGTTGACCGCGTTCCAAAGTCATAAAATTTTTAAATCCGGTACCCAATGCTACTGCATTTTCTTTTAAAATATAATAAATGGGCCGGGTAAGCGGGTACTGTCCGTATGTAATGCTGGCCTGCGAAGGTTTCACAAAAACATCTTTTTCACCGCAGGCGGTGCATTCAATTAATCCCAGCCTTATTTTTTTAAGATTGGCTACCTGCTTGGGTTCATTGGGATTGCCCACCCAACTAATTCCTACAAAACCAACGGCATTGTTCATTTGCTTAATAACCGACACTACCGAATCGCTGCCGCCGGTTGCCATTACATTTTTACCAAATGGTGCTCCGTGCAATAATGTATCCTGCAAATACCGAACGGTACTGGTTGCATTGGTACCATCCATAACAACCGGAATATTTTTTTTGCCGGATAAAATATCTTTTAAATCGTTAAGGGTAAAAACACTATCGGGATTGTTTTGGTTTACAATTACGGCAACACCATCAAATGCCATTACACCAAATAAAGGTTTAAAACCTAATTTATTTAAATAAAATGAATCTTCCCGCTTATTCAATCCTCTTGCCACAATAATCATTCTGGTACTATCTTTCATCAAATCTTTAAAGCAATCTACTTCCGGTTCATATTTGGCAAGAATATGCGCATCAGGATAAGATGACTCATATACTTTAATTTGTTGCGCAATAACGGGCTGAAAACTTTCATCCACACTAATGTGAATGGTACCTTTTGATGGGGTATCGGTAATGACATATTTATTTTGCTGCTGTTGACACGCAACCAGCAAAACAACTAAAAAAGAGATAAAAACCACATGCCTGCTCATTATCATGTTAATACATTTTCTTAATGCCCCTGTACATTCTAAAGCCACCATACAACAAACAAACAGATCCTAAAAAATAACAAAACGCATCACCTAAAGCCATAATTTGAGGTATTTGCCAGTATTTGCCTCCAAAAAGCAGTACAGACATACCCAAATACAGTAATGCCATAAAAATATCTCTCACAGAACTTAGAAAAATAAAGTTTTTTCTATGCTTTTCTCTAATTGGTTGCTCCATTTCATTACAATTAATACTGTATGGGATGGGCAATTTATAGAATAATTCCTTTGCGATGCATTAAAAACCTCTAAGAATTTTCTAAGAATTTTTTAATGTGCAAAAATATTACCATAAAAAACCCGGTTTCTTTTGCTGTAAGAAGCATAAAAGCTGACATTCCACAAAACATATTTTGTTAAAAAAATGTATTCTTTTTTTCGCTGCCATCATAAATGCCCGGGTAAAACAGTGCTATTTACCGGCTTTTTGAATGGTACAACATGCCATCCAATTGTAAATACCATAGTGCCCCACACCATGCAAAGCAATGTGAAAAGCTGCCGGCAATGTATATTTGCAAGCATGAAAGTATTGATGGTTTGTTTAGGAAATATTTGCAGAAGCCCTTTGGCAGAAGGAATTTTACAACATAAAGTACAATTAGCCGGCTTACATTGGGAAGTAAACAGTGCAGGAACCGGTAATTACCATATTGGCGAACCACCGCATCTGCTTTCGCAAAAAGTAGCAATGGCACACGGCATTGACATCAGCAACCACAGAGCCAGGCAATTTACCGCCAATGACATGATGGCTTATGACAAAATTTATGTAATGGACCTGGATAACTATAAAGCCGTTGAACAAATCAGCAAAAAACATTTTGATGCTGCAAAAACTGCATTTATTATGAACGAATTGTTTCCTGGTTCCAATACCGAAGTACCCGACCCCTGGTTTGGTACCGAAAATGATTTTATAACTGTTTACCAAATGTTAGATGCTGCTACTGATAGTATACTTCAGAAATACAGTTCTTAAAAAAATGATATAAAAACATCGCATGAATAAACCTACTTTGCCCCAGGGCACCCGTGATTTTAATGCCACTACCATTTACAAGCGCAACTATATCTTCAACACCATACACCAAGCTTTTCAGTTATATGGGTTTGAACCCATAGAAACGCCGGCAATGGAAAACTTAAGTACTTTAATGGGGAAGTACGGAGAAGAGGGTGATAAACTAATTTTTAGGATTTTAAGTAATGGTGATTTTAGCAAAGAAACCAGATTACGTGCTTTAAAAATGATTGACATTCTATTCTTAATAAAAAAGGAAAATAATGACACTTATACTAAATCTGCTTATGATCTTCTAATCAACACCTCAAATATTGATGAAATTAGAGCGGAATTAGATCATCTTTTACAACCAAATGAATTATCAAAACATATTACAGAAAGGGCACTCCGTTACGATCTTACCATACCTTTTGCACGTTATGTTGCCATGAATTATGGGCAACTCACTTTCCCTTTTAAACGCTACCAGATACAACCCGTATGGCGTGCCGACCGGCCGCAAAAAGGCCGTTACCGCGAATTTTATCAGTGCGATGCCGATATTGTTGGCAGCAACTCACTCATGAATGAAGTGGAATTGGCACATTTATATGCTCATGTGTTTAAAATGCTGAACCTACCCATTGTTATTAAAATCAATCACAGAAAAATATTGGCAGCTTTGGCAGATATATGTGGCGGAGCAGATAAATTAACCGACATAACCGTTGCTATCGACAAATTAGATAAAATAGGAATAGATAAAGTAAAAGAAGAATTACAGCAACGCAACCTGTCGGCAGCACAAATTGAAACCATTGCACATTTTCTGGAAATAAAAGGCAGTAATGAAGAAAAAATTGCAACACTTACCAACAGCATTGGCAAGCACCCGCTGGGTAAAGAAGGTATTGAAGCCCTGCAATTTATTTTAAACCGACAAATGCCCGACAATCCGTTACCGTTAGAAATTGATGTTACCTTAGCCCGAGGCTTAAACTATTATACCGGAGCAATTTTTGAAGTGAAGGCCATTGGCTTTAGCATAGGCAGTATTGGCGGCGGCGGCCGTTACGATAACTTAACCGAATTATTTGGTGTACCCAATGTACCCGGCGTGGGCATTTCATTTGGGGTAGACAGAATTTATGATGTAATGGAGGGGCTTGCATTATTTCCCAAACAATTAATGAAGGGTAGTAAAGTGTTGTTTTTTAATTTGGGAATAGAAGAAAGCGGCCGTGCCTTTGCTTTGTTACAAAGTTTACGGGCACAAAACATCAGTGGCGAATTATATCATGAGCCTGCTAAATTTGATAAGCAATTTAAATATGCTGAAAAGAAAGGCATACCAGTTGTAATTATGCTGGGCAGTAAGGAACTGGAAGAAAATACCTGCACTGTAAAACAATTGGCTACCGGCACTCAGGAAACCATTGTGCAGGCTGATTTAATCAACTATATTGCTACAATAGAATCGGGCTTGTAAGCGTATTAGCATAAACAATACTCAAAAAGGCGATGAATGTGATACCTATACCTGTCGCCTTTTTTATTCATGTTTTTATTTGCGCTATCGTGTAAGTGGTGCCAATGCATATTGTTTGTGCATGTCAGGTAGCAGGGCAACGGGGCGTGTAGCAGCAGCGGTATCTTCTTTCTTGCCTTCTAAATGATAGCCCACAGCATCAATAATGACTGTTTTAACTTTTTTATTTTCATCTCTTTTAAATACGGCAGTGCCCTGAAACGAAACCAATGCAAATGAATCTACGCCTAATTTCTGCAATACCGAGGTACCTGCATCAGATACCATATTTAGTCCGGTACTATCAAACGTTACTTCCACTTGCTCTACTACACTTCCATCCGGAAAAGTGTATCTTCCTATCAGTTCAGTTACGGTAGTGTCTTTTTTTGCCTGTGTGGTTTGTTGTGCCTGTGCTGTTATTACAGCGCCTGTTAACATAACCAACATGAATAAAAATGTTTTCATTTTTTTTGACGTTAAGATACGGCAATATCAACTACATTTCAACCTTCATAAAAAAATAATATCAGCAGGCCGTACAAATTTGTTCAGACACAATTTTTAATCATGGCATGGTTTTTACATTTTTGAACCCAACAAACAATTCCTGCCATGAAGCCAATCATTGCCCTCGTTTTAGTGATGTTGTCATTTCAAGCCTGCACCTATAAAACAAATCCGGTTAAAACCCCACCACGCCCTGCTGCATTTATTGTGGTGGATGGCATGGGCAATATTCTTACCCCAAAAGACAGATTTCCCCTCGCTATTGGCCAACAGGTAAATTATACCCAAATTACCCGTGCATTTACGCCCAATCAACGCAAAAATCTCCTTTATCGTTTTAACAGCATCCCGCCAAAAATTATTTATGTAGCTCCAGCCTATACCCTACATTCCCTAAAAGGTACTTATTGCATTTACAAAAAAAAGTTTTGGTACTGGCAACACAGCAATGGACTATTTTATTTAGACGAAACCTATTACCGATAATATGCATTGTTGCAATGAATAGCCATTTGCAACAATCAGGAAAAAATTTAACAGCCCTTATGATGCTTAAAATAAATAATTGTTTAATTTTAAAATCGTTGTGAACATCGTTTAAAAGCAGTAATTTTAAGAACAACTATCTCACTTACCAAAACAACAAAAGTATGAGAGGCGTAAACAGAGTAATGCTTATCGGCAATTTGGGAAAAGACCCGGATTTACAGGTATTAGACGGGAATATTGGAGTAGCAAAATTTCCTTTGGCCACTACCGAAACCTATAAAGACCGCAGTGGCAAACTCGTTTCACAAACAGAATGGCATACCGTAGTTTTATGGCGTGGGTTAGCCGATTTGGCGCAAAAATACCTGCACAAAGGCAGTTTAATTTATGTAGAGGGCAGATTGCGTACTCGCAGTTGGGAAGATAAAGAAGGCAATAAAAAATTTGCAACTGAAGTGGTGGGCGACAATCTGATTATGTTAGATAAACGTGCCGATGGGCATTCCGGCAATCATCCCGACAATCCTGAAGGCTATGGTGGCGAAGATGTTCCGCCCATGATAGATCCGGGAGAAAATATGCCTTATTGATTTTTCATGCTTAAAAATGATATTTTTGTAAGTCAGGTGCTTTTTTGTAAAGACTGCTTGTTATTATTCATTAAAATAAAATATTTTGGATCATCACCCGGCATTTTATCCGTTTACCATACTAAATGCAGCCATTCCGCAGGGCAGTATAGCATTAATTATTTTGCTTTTTATTTTATTGGTCATTTCATTTTTTGTAAGTGGGGCAGAGGCGGCTTTTTTTTCGCTGAAGCAAAAAGACATCAATTTGCTCAAAACCAAACAAAATCCTTCCTACAAAAAAATTATTCATCTGCTAACTGAGCCTAAAAAACTATTAGCCTCCTTACTCATTGCCAACAGCTTTATTGATATAGCCATTATTATCATTTTCAATATTAGTATTGATGAATGGTTGCTGAATTACCACCCTGCATTTTTGGTTACCAATATCTGGATAGAATTTTTAATCAAAGTAGTAATTGTAACCGCCGTGTTATTATTGTTTGGTGAAGTAATGCCTAAAATTTTGGCCACGCAAAACAATATTCGCTTTGCCAAAGAAGTAGCACCACTCATTGAATTCATTCATTACATCTGCAAACGCTTAAGCAATGTGCTGGTAAAATATTCAGATATTATTGAAAGAAGATTAGCCCAAAAAACAGGCAGCATTACCAGCGATGAATTGTACCATGCCATTGAAATTACCAAATCGGGCACCAATGAAAATGAAAAAAACATTTTAAAAGGAATTATAAAATTTGGCAATATTACTGTAAAGCAAATCATGAAAGCCCGTTTAGAAGTACATGGTGTAGAATACAATACCAGCTTTCATGCATTGCTGCAATCGGTTGCCGATATGAGTTACAGCCGGGTGCCCGTATACAAAGAAGATTTGGATGAAGTAGTAGGCATATTGCGCACCAAAGATTTGTTGCCATTTTTAAATGAACCCGATACATTCGAGTGGCATAACCTCATCTCTCCTCCCTATTTTGTGCATGAGCATAAAATGATTGAAGATTTATTACGCGAATTTCAAAGCAGGCGTATACATTTTGCTATTGTGGTAGATGAATTTGGCGGCACCAGTGGCATTGTTACTTTAGAAGATATTCTGGAAGAAATTATTGGAGATATTAAAGATGAATTTGATGAAGAAGAATATGGCTACCGAAAATTAGATGATTACAACTACATATTTGAAGGTAAAATCATGATTAATGATGTATGCAAAATTATGCAACTGCCGGTTGATACATTTGATGCATTAAAAGGAGAAAGTGATTCATTAGCCGGATTAATATTGGAAATTGCAGGTGAAATTCCCAGAAAAGGCCAGGTGGTTTCCATTCCCGGATTTGATTTTATGATGCTGGAAGTAGAGAAAACAAGAATCAACAAAATTAAAGTAACCATCAGTAAAGTATCTGATGATGACCAACTGTAGTTTTACCATTTTTATACCCAAATAACATGCCGTTTTTCCAACAACACAAAGCCATTATCGCTATTTGTTTTGCTTTTGTCGCTTTTGCCTGCAATAGTCCCTTTGTACCCAAACCAAGAAGTTATTATAAAATCAATTTTCCCCAACACCAATACCAAACTTTTAATCAGCCCGGTTACCCGTATACCTTTGAATATCCGGTATATGCACGGGTGGTAAAAGACTCTACTTTTTTGGGCGGAAAAACGGAAAATCCCTGGTGGATTAATATTGACTTTCCGCAATTTAACGGACGCATTTATATAAGCTACAAAGCCATTGGCCCCAACAGTTTTCAGAAATTGGTGAATGATGCTTTTACCCTTACCAACAAACACAGCGAAAAAGCCTATTCTATTGATGATTCGCTCATGGTAACCCCCAATGGCGTACATGGCATGTTTTTTAAAGTAGGCGGCAATGTAGCCACAGCCAACCAGTTTTTTTTAACCGACTCTACCCATCATTTTTTAAGAGGTGCCCTTTACTTTGATGCCACACCCAACCAGGACTCATTAGCCCCCGTTAACCGCTTTTTGGTAGAAGATATGAAACACCTGATTAATAGTTTTAGGTGGAAGTGAGAAGATGATGATTGGCGTATAACGTTATTAGGGTTACCGAAGATGGCGATTTTCACTACAAATGTTGATACAAAGCACTGAACCGCCAATTTTGCTAAACCGCTATAGGCTGGCGTTCGTGTACACCGTTTTTGTAAACTATTTATCAGCATTGAGTTTGTTCGTCAAACAAAAGCTGTAAAGCCAGTGTGTTCCATTACAATAATAAGTTATGTTGTGTCTATTTTGAGTTTACCAAACCATTGCATCATTTGCAGTAAAGCATGCCTGAATCAATAACAAATAGATGATTTACAATGTAATCCACCAAAGACTAAAGACCAACACCCAACACCCATTCACTACACTTCATTCCTCAATACCTCTAACGGAGAACGTTTTACAATACCACGGCTATTGATTAAACCAATGCCTACCGTTAGTAAACAAACCATCAATACCAATATGATAATGGGTAACAGTTGCAGATGAAAAGCAGTTTCAAAAGTATATTTTGCCAATACCCAACCGGCAGCCAATCCTAACAATATACCGGTAATGGCAGCCAGTATACCGAGGAAAAAATATTCCAATGCGGTAATAGCAAATATTTGTTTGCGGCTGGCACCCAGTGTACGCAACAATACAGTTTCGCGTATGCGCTGGTATTTACTCATGAATACAGATGCAATGAATACCACAATACCGGTGCTGATACTTAAGCCTGCCATAAAGCGAACAACAAAACCAATTTTACTGATAAGGTCGTTGAGTATTTGTAATACTAAGGCCAAATCAATGATAGATACATTGGGGAATTGCTGCACAATAGCCTGTTGGAACTGCGCAGATACCTGTTGGGTGGGCACTTTGGTGAGCAATACCCAAAATTGCGGAGCAGATTCTAACACGCCTTTGGGAAACAGCACTAAAAAATTGGTTTGCATACCCCCCCAATTTACCTGTCGTAGGCTGCCTACAATGGTTGGTATGGGTACCCCCTGCACATTAAATGTAAGGGTATCGCCCAAATGCACTTTATTTCTTTTGGCAAAATTTTCTTCCATTGAAATATACGGCAGGCCGTTACCGTTGGCAACGCCCACCCATTTGCCCGCTACTATTTTTTCAGAAGCTGTTAATGAATCGCGGTAAGTAACGCGGTATTCTCTTCTGAATAAACCACGGGGCAGTTTACCGCTGGTATCAGTTAAAGCCTGAGCAGCCTTGATAACATTCAATGCTGCCACACGCATGTTTACAACAGGCACAAACGCATTTACATGCAAATGGTAAGTGGCTGCAACATTGCCTACGCCTTGTTTTTGGCTGCTTTGTATATCAAACAAAACAATATTGGGTTGGTTGGTACCGGATGATAGATTGAGCCGGTTCATTAAGATAGACTGCACAAAAAACAAGATACTGATGAAGGCCGTACCCAGCCCAATGGCTACCATTAATAATGTAGTTTGGTTATTGGGCCGGTATAAATTTGCCAACGCCTGTCGCACAACATAATTCCACGAGGAAGGAAAAAAACACCGTACCATCCACATCAGTAATCGGGCAATGGAAGTTAATACCAGCAATGCCATACCGATACCGATTGTAAATTGAAGTGCCTGTTTCCATTCCTGTATTTGTACATACGTAAAACCATACACAAATAATACAATCAATACATATACCCACCATCCGGAAAAATCATTTTTACGTTGTGTGGGTTCATAAGCAACTCGAATTGCATTGAGTGGTGATATGTTGCGGATAGACAACAAAGGCAAGAGTGCAAATAAAACAGATATCAGTACTCCCAGCAACATGCCCTGCCCTACTGCCGTCCAGGAGATGGCAGTACTGATGTGTACCGGCAAAAAATTGCTTAGAACAAAGGGTAAAAACTGTTGTAAAACAATGCCCAATGCCGCACCAATGGCAGAACCCAGCAATCCAATACCAGTAATCTGAATCAAAAATATGGTAAAAGCCTGCGATGCTTTTACACCCAGACAACGCAATACAGCAATGGTATTTATTTTTTCTTTTACATACACATGCACGGCACTGGCCACACCCGTGCAACCCAATAACAAAGCAATAAAACCCACTAAGGATAGGAAGCGCGTAAGATCAGTAAACGTTCGTCCGGTATTTTCTTTTTGCGTTTCAACGGTTTCAATAGCACAATCGTTGGCTTCCAATCGGGGGCGCACTGCTTCAGCCCATTTTTCAATATTTGCTGTTTGTTTAAAATGAAAATAATACTGATAACTAACGCGACTGCCTTTTTGCAGCAGGCCGGTTTGCTGTATATATTGCAAGGGTAAGTATACAATGGGGGCAATTGCAGCAGAAAAACCTGTTTGTCCGGGGGCATTCAATAATTTTCCTGCAATAGCAAAAGTGACTGTACCCACCTGAATAGAGTCACCAATGTTTGCTCCATATTGTAGCATTAAAGTGGCGTCTACCAATGCCCGTTGCTGAGTACGGAAAGCAATGCCCGCATTGGCAGGATCAGTTTCTAAAGCACCATAATAAGGAAAGCTGCCTTGTAATGCCCTTACCTGCACCAAACGGATACCGTTATTTTTTTTAAACAACACCATCGATGCAAAATTTCTTTCTTCCGAATAATTGCTGCTATGGCGTAAAGAATCTACCAACTGCTGTATAGCGGGGGTGAGTGGCTGATTAGAAGTTATTTTAACATCGGCGCCCAACAAAGCCGCAGCCTGGTTGTTTACTTCATCATTCAAATTATTACCCAATGAATAAATGGCTACCAGGGAAGCTATGCCAACAATTACAGAAGATACAAAGAGCAGCAACCGGGAGCGGCTGCGCCGGCTATCCCGCCAGGCCATGCACAACAACCAGCCCGGCCGGAAACTGTTTTTGTTTGGGTGATGTGTTACTATTTGTGAAGTATTTTGGTTCATGATTGCAGATTAAGATGCATCTTTCAATATTTAAGCTGGTAAATCAACGTTTAGCCATTGCCGTAACTATATCTGATTCAATTTTTCCGCCTTTCAGGCGAATAATACGTTGCGTTTTTGATGCCAGTTCAATATCATGCGTTACCAATACCAATGTAGTACCGGATTCTTTATTCAAATTGAAAAGAAGGTTCACAATCATTTCGCTGGTTTCTGCATCCAGATTACCGGTAGGTTCATCGGCAAATAAAATGGCTGGCTGGTTAGCAAAGGCACGGGCAATAGCAATGCGCTGTTGCTCGCCCCCACTCAGTTGTGCTGGGTAATGATGGGCCCTGTCCGCCAGCCCAACTTTATATAATAGTTCTAATGAACGCTTTTTTACCTGCTTTTCGCCCCTTAATTCCAATGGCACCATTATATTTTCCAATGCGGTTAATGTAGGCATTAACTGAAAGTTTTGAAAAATAAAACCCACATATTGATTTCTGATGGCAGCCAATTGATCTTCATCTAAACTTTCGAGACGTTGCTGGTGCAGTACAATGCTGCCGGAAGAAGGGTGATCGAGTCCGGCACACAAGCCCAGCAGCGTTGTTTTACCACTGCCGGAGGGACCAACAATTGATAAAGTAGTGCCGGCTTCTGCAGAAAAACTGATATGCTCTAACACTGCTAATGTTTGATTGCCACTTTTATATGTTTTACCTACTTGTTGCAACTGAAGAATGGTTTCCATGTATTTTGATTTAACTTGCTCAAACAAAATTCAATAAAGGAACAGTGCCCGGTTAGTGAGATGCACTGTACATTCAAAAGATTTTTTATAAAATTACCGACAATCTAAATTTAAATTCGTACAACTATATACTACAGCTACAACTTTATGAAAAAGATATTGTTTTACATTCAGCTATTTTTAATTGTTTGGGTGGCAGCTTGTAACCAAAACAAAACCGGGAACAAACAGCAGCAAAAAGATACCCTAAATAAACCAGCACCAATACCCACCACGGTAAAACAAAAAATCATTGTATTTTTTGGCAACAGCCTTACAGCCGGATATGGATTAGATCCTTCGCAAGCATTTCCTGCATTAATACAACAAAAAATAGACGCTTTACATTTGCCCTATCAGGTAGTAAATGCCGGTGTAAGTGGCGAAACTACAGCAGGTGGCTTAAGCCGCATTGATTGGATTTTACGGCAGCCGATGGATGTTTTTGTGTTGGAACTGGGCGGCAATGACGGATTGCGGGGTATTCCATTAACTGCTACTGAAAAAAATTTGCAGGATATTATTGATCGGGTAAAAGAAAAATATCCATCAGCCGCTATTGTGCTGGCAGGCATGCAGCTACCGCCCAATCTGGGGCAAACCTATACCCATACTTTTGAAGCCATTTATCCGAAACTGGCGGCTAAAAATCATATTGCACTCATCCCATTTCTGTTAGAAGGGGTTGGTGGCAACCCTGCACTGAACCAGAATGATGGCATTCACCCCAATGCAGCAGGCGCTATGGTAGTAGCAGCAAACGTATGGAAGGTGCTGAAAGATATATGCAAATAAAATGAATGATGCGGCTGTATGAAAAAAATATTACAAATTCCACCAGTAATTAAATTTTAAAGCCAGCTCTCTGTTTTTTACCATAAACGGGGCCGGATAATAATTATCGGTATATACCAGAAATAAGTCGGATGCCGGTTTATAGCGCCACTGCAATCGGCTGTTAATGTTCAGGTTATTCAACTGATTGTTGTATTGAATATAGGTAGTGAAATATAAGTTATTGGTGAAAGTTACGTCAATACGCGGCCCCACTAAATAAAACGGCGTATTACCCCATGGAGCAGGCAATTGCAGGTAATTATAACTAAAGTTCATATTCATATTAACATAAGGCTGAAAGCGATAGCCAATGGTTGAATTAATGGCCAAATGTGTTCCGGAAGTATAATACCCGCCGTAACGTACCGAGAATGCATAAGTAAATAATTTTTGTGGTTGCGAATTTATATCAAAGCCAACCGTATTCCATTTGTGTATGGTTCCAATAGCCAATGAATCTTTACCGGTATTGGTTGGATCGAAGGGTTGCAATAGTTGCACATAATCTTGCGCTGCATAAGCATCTATACTCAACCGGTTACGAAATGTAATCAGGTATAGAAAACTGTTTTCATAATCGGTTCGGTGCATTTTTTCATCAAAATAGTACGACAGGTTGAATTGAGGGCCATGACTTAAAATGCTGCCACCCTTTGGAAAAAAATATCGAATTATTTGAGGGTTGAACCGAACATAACCGGTGCGGGGAACATAGCCTGTTTCTGCCGTATAATTTTTGCCTACATATTCATATTCCCCAATAACACTCCACTTACGGCTATTATAGGCCAGATTAGCTGCATGGGAAATAGCATCGCCCGATTTGCCCGGACTAAGTGATTTGAGCACAAAAGCCTTACCCGTCCATACATTATTGGGTGATGCGAGGTTGTATTGCAATCCAAAATTGCGGTTATACAACGAGTAAATGGGTTTTGTGGTATCATTGCCGGGATGGTAGCCAATAGAAGTTTTATCAACATAAATTACGCCAATGCTCGACCGTTGGAAAACACGCCGCTGCAAAGAAACAACCGAAAAATTTTGATTGGGAAGATATACCCCGGGTAATTGCTGTGTTTCCATATCCATGGCACCAACACGCCAGTCTTTATTGAGTTTACCACTTAAGCGGGCACCTGCATTAATAGGCGCATCCAAACCAACCCTTCTTGAAAAGAAAGGCTGTATGCCGCTGAAACCAAAATCACCAAAAAGGTCGCTGTTTTCTAAAAAGAATTGCCGTTTCTCCGGAAAAAACAATTCAAACCTGCTTAAATTGGTTACTTGTTGATCAACTTCCACCTGCGAAAAATCGGGATGTATGGTAAGGTCAAGGTTCAATGCAGGGGTTACAGATATTTTGGCATCTAAACCAAAACGCTGGCTCAATACGCCATTGGTATTGTTGGTATAATCCTTCTGCCAGTTGGTTAATGTATAAGGAATAACAGATATGTTTTTTTTATACAAGGGTGCAGCTGAGTCTAATTCAAGAATACCGGTATAGGCGAGCGAGGCTGTAGGGAACTGACGTGGAATAGGCGTCCAACTCGATTTTTCTGCTGCCTTTAAATCGTTCCTGCTGAAGTTAATACCCCATTCTTTAATGCCGTTTTTATAACGAATACTTTTAAAAGGAATGGCTGCTTCAAAAACCCAACGGTTTTTATAATTCTTTACAACAGACACCCATTTGTTATCCCAATTCAAATCCACTTTTCCGCCTTCATACATGGCACCATCCCATTGGGCACCATCGGCATTGGCACCAAAAGTAAATCCGTTGGTTTGGTCATCGAAAGGATCTAAAAAGAAAATGAAATTATCATTTTTCTGAAAGTTAAAATCGCGGTGCAACGATTCTACCATATTGGGGCCTTTCCTTGTATTGTAACAAATAGCAAGAATATAAATATTATGATCATCATACACCATCCGCACTTCGGTGGGAACATTGGCTAAGCTGGTATCCATGGGTAACACCATAAAAAAGTTTTTAGCTACTTGTGCCTGTTGCCAGGCCGGTTCATTCATTACACCGTCAATTTGTATGGGTGTGTGAATTTTATGCATCGTGTAACGATAAGCGGCATTCTTTTTTTGTGCCACCAACCTATTAATGCATAGCAAGGCTAATAAAAGTATAAGGCAATATTTCAACATGGCAGTTGCAATGGTTACCAACCGAAGTTATGCGGTAAAGCGAAAAATGAATACGATTTTAATGTAGCTGCCGGTTTATTTGATATCCATCAATTTTGTTTGCATATAATATGGCCTACCATGTATATTGGTATGCATACGGATAAATAAAATACATTTCAATTGCCTATACAGATTAAACGTTTTCATTACATTACAGTCAAACCCAACCATAGCTTAAGTATATGAAAATAAATTTTCAATTCGTAACAGTAATGCTGTGCCTGTTCATTGCAACGGGATGCCATAAAAAAAATGTCCCCCCTGCTACAGGTTCACATTCAGACAGTTTATACTTTCCACCGGTGAATAGCAGCACATGGGAAACCATTGCGCCGGCTACATTAGGTTGGGATAATACAGCACTGAATAATTTGTATCCTTACTTGCAAAGTAAAAATACCAAAGCCTTTATTATTTTAAAAAACGGCAAAATCGTTACAGAACAATATTTTGGAAGTTTTACGGCAGACAGCTTATGGTATTGGGCATCGGCAGGTAAAACCATGACAGGCTTATTGGTGGGAATTGCACAAAGAGAAGGGCTATTAAATATCAATGACATTTCATCAAAATATTTAGGCACGGGATGGACAAGAGCCCCTATTGACAAAGAAAACAAAATTACCATTCGCCATCAGTTAACCATGACCACCGGTTTAGATGATGATGTACCCGATAATTACTGCACCTTGCCATCCTGCCTAATTTATAAAGCCGATGCAGGAACGAGATGGGCTTATCATACCGGCGCATACACTTTGTTAGATCAGGTAATTGCCAATGTATCGGGTATGCCATTCAACAGTTACTTTCAACAAAAAATAAGCGGTAAAATTGGAATGAATGGCACATGGATAAAAATACCCAATTCAAATAACGTATATTATAGCAATGCCAGAAGCATGGCTAAATTTGGGTTATTGCTATTGAATAAAGGCAACTGGGGTAATATACCTGTATTAGGTGATAGCGTTTATTTTCATCAACAAATCAATACTTCGCAAAATTTAAATCTGAGCTACGGGTATTTAACATGGCTAAATGGAAAAAGGAGTTGCATGTTGCCATCCCTGCAAACTGTATTTCCTACTGCAATCATTCCCAATGCCCCTACAGATATGTATGCAGCATTGGGTAAAAACGATCAGAAAATTTATGTAGTACCCTCACAGCAATTAGTTATTATAAGAATGGGCAATGCCGCTGATAGCAGCCAGTTTTCCGTTTCCGGTTTTGACAATGAATTGTGGGGAAAATTGAAATTGTTGATGCATTTGTAAGCATTCTTCCAGCTGATTGAATCGATGGCCCTACACAAATACACAATTATTTCAATGCCCAAAAATAGCAATATATTTTTTCGCCTAACCCGAAGCATATATTAGCATTTTAAAGTGTATTTCGGCTATCCCCCAACATCAAATGTAACCATGATTATTTTTTTATCAAAATACATTTATTCGGATATCATTTCATTCCAAATATTATCAGCATTTTATTGTAACATAAGTTTTGCAATTTTAAAGAAGCTACATTTCTGCAAATGAACAGCTCAACTGTTCAAAGGTGTTCATGAAATTTTAATAAAGAAATTCATTATTGTCTGGCAAAACTTAACTTAAAAATTGCTGTAATACTTTGCTGTAAAGAATTACAGGCTAAAAAATGATTGTTTCAAAATTGGAGGGAGTGCCCCATCTTTTGAAATCGACTGAAATATGGTTCTGTAAAGGGTTTTAACCATTATTTTACAATTTTAGTCGGACAACAATGAAAGAAATTATAAAAAAAACTTTGCTTTATTTCATTTGAATGTACCTTTCCAAAACAATTCTTTTAAAAATTTTCTTGTTTTAAAAAATACGCATCAAAAATAGTCGTTTTGAATCTGTTATTCTTCGTGTACTATCACAACAAACACGGATAGCAAAACATTAAGTAGGAACAAAAAAATGTAACACCATATGAAAGTATTGATTACATGCATATTTGCTGCAATAGCAGGTATTGGTTTTATCAAGATTCCTGCTACGCAACCTGCGCCAAAAGCACATTCATACAACGCGAAGAAAGTGATTGTATACACCACTGCAGAAGGCACCCGTTACAGAATATCGGCAACCGATACCTTAACATTTTCACCAATGGATCAGCCGGTTGAAACACAGGTATGTGTTTTTGTAGACCCCGGGAAACAGTTTCAAAAAGTAATTGGATTTGGAGGTGCTATTACCGATGCTGCTGCAGAAACATTTTATAAACTGCCTGAAGCTACCAGACAAGAATTGCTCGATGCCTACTACAATCCAACAAAAGGCATTGGTTATACTATGGGACGCACCAATATTAACAGTTGCGATTTTAGCAGTGACAGTTATACCTATGTTGCTAATAATGATAGCAGTTTATCTACCTTTTCAATTGCACATGATAAAACTTATAAAATGCCGTTGATTAAAGCTGCAGCAAAAGCAACCGGCAACAAATTGCATTTATTTGTTTCGCCATGGTCGCCACCAGCCTGGATGAAAGATAATAACAGCATGGTAGAAGGCGGCCACCTGAAAAATAATTTCAGGAAAGCCTGGGCACAGTATTATGTAAAATTTATAAAAGCTTATGAAGCGGATGGTATTCCTGTTTGGGGTCTTACAGTGCAAAATGAGCCCATGGCCAGGCAAACCTGGGAATCCTGTATTTACAGTGCTGAAGCAGAAAGAGATTTTGTGAAAGGTTATTTAGGACCCGCATTACAGCGGAGTGGCCTTGGTGATAAAAAGCTGATTATATGGGATCACAATCGTGATTTATTGTACCAACGTGCCAGCACAGTATTGGATGACCCGGAAGCAGCCAAATATGTTTGGGGTATTGGGTATCACTGGTACGAAACATGGACAGGCAGTGGTATGGAATTTTTAAATGAACAAAGGGTACACGAAGCCTACCCAAATAAATATTTAATGTTTACAGAAGGTTGCATTGAAAAATTTAGTTATGACAGAATCAATGACTGGAGCCTGGGTGAACGTTATGGACACTCACTCATCAATGATTTTAATAATGGAACAGTAGCCTGGACCGACTGGAATATTTTATTAGATGAAAAAGGAGGCCCTAACCATGTTGGTAATTTTTGTTTTGCGCCCATACATGCCGATACCCGAACCGGAAAACTGCTATACACCAACAGCTATTATTATTTGGGGCAGTTTTCAAAATTTGTGCATCCGGGTGCCAGGAGAATTATCAGTTCATCGAACAGAGACCAGTTAGAAACTACTGCATTTGAAAATCAGGATGGCAGCTTGGCTGTTATTGTGATGAACCCAACCAATAAGGCCATACAATACCATTTATGGATTCATGGTGCTGCCACACAATTAGTTAGCCTACCCCATTCTATTGCAACAATGGTAATAGACAAATAGCTTTTAAATAAAAAATAAACAACATGAATTCTGTTATTCAAAACATAGTAAATATCAGAAAATACTTAATTGAAATGTGTGAACCTTTATCGGTTGTACAACTCAATACAATACCCAATGGGTTTAACAATAATATTATTTGGAATTTTGGCCACTTAATTGCGGCACAGCAAGGGCTTTGTTATATACGTTCCGGACTTAAACCGGTGGTAGATGAATCTATTATATTACAATTTAAGGGAGGTAGCAAACCAGAAAAGCAATGGGATGAACAAGAAATTGTACGCATAAAACAAACAATGATCGATTCATTACATCAACTGAATGCGGATTTAGCGGAGCATCTGTTTTCTCAATACGAAACATTCCAAACCCGCTATGGCGTTACCTTAAGCAGCATTTCAGATGCCATACAATTTCTTCCTTTTCATGAAGGATTGCATACCGGCACCATTATGGCCATTAAAAAATTAGTAATGATGCACTAAATATACCTACACCACCACATTAATCATTTTACCTTTTACAAAAATGAATTTTTTAATGGGCTTATCTTCTGTCCATTTTTTTACTACTTCATTTTGCAAGGTAACCTGCTCTACTTCATCCTGTGTAGCAGTAAGCGAAAAAGAAATGGTGGTTCTTAATTTACCATTGATGCTTACCGGATATTCTTTTGCAGATTCTGTTAAATAGCTGGCATTCCATGCCGGGAAAGGCGCATTTACAACCGATCCCTCATTACCTAACACATGCCATAATTCTTCTGCTACATGCGGTGCATAGGGTGCCAGCAAAACAACCAATGGTTCCAGAATGGCTTTATTATGTGTATGTAAGTCGCTCAATTCATTTACGCAAACCATAAATGCCGCAACGGCGGTATTGAATGAAAATCGTTCAGTATCTTCTTCAATTTTTTTAATGGTTTTGTGTAATACTTTTAATTGCTGTGGCGTAGCGGGGTCTTCATTCAACAACATAGTTCCCTTTACTTCATCAAAAAACAAACGCCACAATTTTTTAATAAAGCGGTGAACGCCTTCAATACCTTTAGTATCCCAGGGTTTACTTTGTTCCACGGGACCTAAAAACATTTCGTACATGCGGAAAGTGTCTGCCCCGTATTTCGCCACCAAATCATCCGGATTCACGGTATTGAATTTAGATTTCGACATTTTTTCTACTTCAACACCACAAATGTATTTACCCTCTTCTAAAATAAATTCAGCATTAGCATATTCTCCATTCCGCCATTGTTTAAAAGCCGTTATATCTAATACCACACCATCTACCATATATACATCCACATGCAAAGCATTTACTTCGTATTGATTCTTCAATCCGGCAGAAACAAAAGTATGTGTGCCCTGAATTCGATATACAAAGCGGCTACTGCCTTGTATCATACCCTGATTCACTAATTTTTTAAAAGGTTCATCAAAGCCAATATAACCTAAATCAAATAAGGCTTTGGTCCACATTCGGCTATACAGCAAATGCCCTACCGCATGTTCGGTTCCGCCTACATATACATCTACCTGCCCCCAGTAATCGCTTATCTTTCTATCACAAAAAGCAGTAGTGTTATGCGGATCCATGTATCGCAAAAAATACCAGCTACTTCCGGCATAACCGGGCATGGTATTGGTTTCTAAATTGCGTTGTACCCATTCAGGAATATTGGCTAATGGTCCCTCTCCTTCCGGACCCGGAGAATAAGTTTCTACTTCAGGCAATAATAAAGGCAGTTCATTTTCTGGCAACGGTATAGCATTGTCGTCCATCCATTGTATGGGGAAAGGCTCGCCCCAATAGCGCTGGCGGCTAAAAGCGGCATCACGCATTTTATAATTCACTTTTCTTTTGCCAATACCTCTTGTTTCTAATTCAACAATCATCACTTCAATGGCTTTACGCATAGGCATACCCGTAAGGAAACCGCTATTGGTTAATATGGCATCTTTGGTAGGGTTTGCATCTGTTCCGGTAAAAGCATTCCCAATAATATTGGTAATAGGAATATTGAAATGTTGGGCAAATTTAAAATCGCGTTCATCGCCGCATGGCACAGCCATAATAGCACCGGTTCCATAACCCGCCAGTACATATTCTGCTACCCAAATTGGTATCCGTTGTTGGTTAAATGGGTTAATAGCATAAGCACCGGTAAAACAACCTGATATCTTTTTTTCGGCTTGCCGCTCCCGATCACTTCGGCTTTTTACGTATGCCAGATAATCGTCAATGGCCTGTTTTTGTACGGGTGTAGTAATGGAATTTACCAACGGCAATTCAGGAGCAATGACCATAAAATCAACACCAAAAATGGTATCGGGTCGGGTGGTATACACCCTAAGTATTTCAGATTGCCCTTCTATTTCAAAATCAATTTCGGCACCACTGCTTTTGCCGATCCAGTTGGTTTGCATTTCTTTCATGGCTTCACTAAAATCAACAGTAGTCAGACCTTGTAATAAACGATCGGCATATTCTGTAATGCGTAAATACCACTGGCGTAATTTCTTTTTTTCAACCGGATGTCCGCCCCTTTCACTTACCCCATTCACCACTTCATCGTTTGCCAATACTGTACCCAGAGCAGGACACCAGTTTACCTCGCCATAACCACAATAAGCCAGGCGATAATGCATTAAAATTTGCTGCTGTTCCGCAAAAGAAAAACGCTTCCATTCGGCAGCGGTAAAATGCAAGGCAGCATCACCGGGACATTCGTGTTGTGTATTGCCTTCTTTTTCAAAAGCTTCAATTAAAGTGGCAATAGGCGCCGCTTTTTGCAACCGACGGTTAAAAAAGCTGTTAAATAGTTGCAAAAAAATCCATTGCGTCCATTTATAATAACTGGGGTCACAGGTTTTTACTTCTCTTTCCCAATCGAAACAAAAGCCAATTTTATCTAACTGATTCCTGAAATTTTGAATATTATTTTCAGTTGAAATGGCCGGATGGATACCATGTTCAATAGCATATTGTTCTGCAGGAAGCCCAAACGCATCATATCCCATGGGATGCAATACATTAAAACCCTTCAACCTTTTGTAACGTGCAAAAATATCGCTGGCAATATAACCCAAAGGATGGCCTACATGCAAACCGGCACCGCTGGGATATGGGAACATATCCAATACATAAAATTTAGGCTTATCTGACTGATTGGGAACTGCATATACCCTTTCACTGTTCCAGTATTGTTGCCACTTTTGCTCTATTTCCTTAAAATTATATTCCATCATACTAACTTGTAATAAAAAACGTTATCATTACACTGAATGGTATTATGAACTGTAGCTTACCGCAGAGTTTTACACAAAAAAAATAACCATAAAAAAATATCTTGCACTACTTTGCAGCTATTACAGTGAACTGACTGGCTGCAAATGTAAGTGATTAGGCTACATTTGTACCGACAGAAGTTTTAAAAAAATTGTATGGAGCATCAAAAAAAATCATCTTTAAAAAGAAGTAAACCCAACTATGTAAACAGCATTGTAGGTGTTGCATTGGTATTATTGTTAATGGGTATTATGGGTTGGGTATTTCTGAATTTTGAAAGGGCAGGTAACGCTTTAAAAGAAGACATTAAAGTGCAGGTTTTTTTACGCACGGCGAATAAAGACTCCATTAGCCAAATGCAGCAATATATATCCACACAACCTTTTGCAAAAAATGTGGATTATATAGATAAGGAAAAGGCCAAACAAATTTGGAATAAAGACAATAATGAAAACTGGGCAAAGATTTTAGATGCCAATCCATTACCCGAAAGTATTGACTTTTATGCCCGGGCTGCTTATGTGAATAAAGACAGCCTCGACGCTATTTCAACCCATATTATTTCCTTATTTGGCAATCAAATAACAGAAATAAAATATCCAAAAGATTTGGTGAACAACATTAACGAAAAAGCCACCCGTTTTGGACTTGCTTTTTTAGTCATTTCAAGTATTTTGTGCCTCATTGTAATATTTAGTATTGACAATACCATTAAGCTGGCTATGTTCAGTAATCGTTTCCTGATTAAAACCATGCAAATGGTGGGTGCAACACGCAGTTTTATAGCCCGGCCAATGGATATTAAAGCCATTGTAAACGGATTAATCAGTTCCGGAATTGCCATTATATTATTGTTTATTATCATTAGCTGGATAGAAAACCAGGTACCACAGTTAAAAGTAATTCATGATACGAAACTAAATTTTATTTTATTCGGGGGAATGATTTTGGTAGGCGTAGGCATTTCTTTATTTAGCACCCACAGAAGTGTGATTAAATACCTGAAAATGAAGTTAGATGACCTGTACTAACCTAAAACCGGTTTTCTGTAAAAAAATATTCATTTAACACAGATAAATGAATGGGTTTGCTATATTGCAACTTTAAATTAATGCATACAACATCATGACAGATAAAAAAACAGCTATTACGAAGCAAATGCCTCCCCTATTTGGCAAAGAAAATTACAAGTGGATGATTATTGGTGGCGTTGTTATTGCGCTGGGCATGTTTTTAATGAGCGGTGGTAAGAATGAAAACCCCAACCAGTTTAATTACAACTTAGTGTATAGTACAACACGGGTAACCATTGCACCCATTACCATTATTGCAGGTTTAATTATAGAAATTTTTGCCATTCTGAAAAAACCTAACGTAAAAGCTTAATCAAAAAAAACTTTTAAAAAAGCGATGTATGAACATCGCTTTTTTAAAATCTGAATATTACTTTCTGCTACTTTGTAGCCAATAAAACCTTACTAAACCAAACAACAAAAACCTGTCCATGAATTTAGTTCAAGCCATTATTGAGGGTATTATAGAAGGCATCACTGAATTTTTACCGGTTTCTTCTACCGGCCATATGATTATTGCCAGTTCTGTGATGCACATTGAAAAAGATGCATTTACAAAAATGTTCGAAATTGCCATACAATTAGGAGCAATATTATCAGTAGTAGTATTGTATTGGAGAAAATTTTTTGATTTCAGCCGCTGGCAATTTTATGTAAAACTAATTGTAGCTGTAATACCTGCATTGGTATTAGGAAAATTGTTTGCCGATAAAATAGATCTGTTATTAGAAAGCCCCACTACTGTTGCAGTAAGCCTTTTAGCAGGCGGTATTGTGTTGTTGTTTATTGACCGGTTTTTTAGAAAAGAAACCATTACCACCGAAACTGAAATAAGTTATAAAAAAGGATTCATTATTGGTATCTGGCAATGCCTGGCGATGATACCCGGCGTAAGCAGAAGTGCAGCCAGCATTATTGGCGGCATGCAGCAAAACCTAACCCGCAAATTGGCAGCTGAATTTTCATTTTATCTGGCAGTACCCACCATGGCTGCCGCTACCGGCTATAAAATGCTTAAAACCTGGCAAGAAAATCCGGAAGTAGTTACCAATACCCATAATATGCAATTATTGGCCATTGGTAACATTATAGCTTTTATTGTGGCTATGCTGGCCATTAAATTTTTCATCAGTTATTTACAAAAACATGGGTTTAAACTTTTTGGCTGGTACCGTATTGTTGTAGGTATTGTTGTGTTGGTATTAATTTATACCGGTAACCTGTAATGAAACTCTGCTCAATTTTCTGGGTTTAGCGAATTACCAACCTCTTGTACCTTTAAAGTAAAAACATGACATGCAAACGGCTTCCAAAAAAGTAATTAATGGTTGGGCCATGTACGATTGGGCAAATAGTGCCTACAATTTA
This sequence comes from Hydrotalea sp. AMD, assembly GCF_004100315.1. Classification (NCBI taxonomy): domain Bacteria; kingdom Pseudomonadati; phylum Bacteroidota; class Chitinophagia; order Chitinophagales; family Chitinophagaceae; genus Hydrotalea; species Hydrotalea sp. AMD. The sequence goes on from NZ_SCKY01000006.1 coordinate 156,577, forward strand.
GTAATTACTTCTACCATTTTTCCTGCATATTATGACGCCATTACCACCCTCACAAATAAAGCAGGTAATATTCTCAGCCACAAAATTCAGTTTGCAGGGTTTAGCATAGAAAGTGCCTCGTTGTACAATTATGCTTTGGCATTGGCTTATTTTGTCATCGCACTCATCTCTCCTATTTTATCTTCCATTGCAGATTATAAAGGAAACAAAAAAGCTTTTATGCAATTCTTTTGCTATCTCGGCGCATTGGCTTGCTGTACTTTATTTTGGTTTACCAAAAACACATTATCGTTAGGAATTATTTGTTGTATTTTAGCAGCCATAGGCTATTGTGGCAGCCTTGTTTTTTACAATGCCTATTTACCTGAAATTGCAGCAGAAGAAGATCAGGATGATGTAAGCGCAAAAGGTTTTGCATATGGCTATATTGGAAGTGTTTTATTGCAAATTGTATGCTTTGTTTTTGTGTTAAAACCCGAATGGTTTGGAATAAAAGATGCGGGCTTTGCACCACGTTTATCTTTCTTATTAGTAGGACTGTGGTGGATGGGTTTTGCACAAATTACTTTTAGCTGGCTACCCAAAAGCAAAGTCAGCAAAACTGCAACCCAACACAACCTTTTGTACTACGGCTTTCGCGAATTAAAAAAGGTATGGGATCAGGCCAGGCATCTGCCTATTCTAAAAAAATTCCTGTTGGCATTTTTCTTTTACAGTATGGGGGTTCAAACCGTAATGTTAGCTGCAACATTATTTGGCAGTCAGGTTTTACAAATGGCTACCAGCAAATTAATATTGTGTATATTGCTAATTCAAATTGTAGCCATTGCAGGGGCTTATCTCATGGCAAAGCTTTCAGATAAATTCGGTAATTTTAAAGTACTGCTATTTGTTATAGTAATTTGGATTGGCGTTTGTGCAGCTGCTTATTTCATAACTACTGAAATACAGTTTTATATGATTGCCGGTATAGTTGGGCTGGTAATGGGGGGCATACAATCGTTAAGCCGTTCCACTTATTCTAAAATAATGCCTGAAACAAAAGATACTGCCTCATTTTTCAGCTTTTATGATGTAACTGAAAAAATTGCCATTGTAATTGGTATGTTTAGCTTTGGCTTTATACAACAAATTACCGGCAATATGCGTAATTCGGTCATAGCATTAATGGTGTTTTTTATTATTGGAATGCTGTTTCTGTTACTGATTATTACCGGAAAACCTTATAGAAATAAACCTGATTATGTAATTGCTGCTGCATAAACAATTACAGGGCAGCGCATATTTGAAGATGAAATAAACATTTTATTTTATGAAATTACATACCATTGATACCGGCAATTTTAAATTAGATGGCGGTGCTATGTTTGGGGTAGTTCCAAAAACCATTTGGCAAAAACTAAACCCAGCTGATGAAAACAATCTTTGCAACTGGTCGATGCGCTGTTTACTGATTGAAGATGGCAACCAACTCATATTAATTGACAATGGTATTGGCAATAAACAGGATGCAAAATTTTTTTCGCACTATTATTTAAATGGCGATGCTACTTTAGAAAAATCGTTGGCCAAAGCCGGTTTTCATAAAGATGATATTACTGATGTTTTTTTAACGCACCTGCATTTTGATCATTGTGGAGGAAGCATTGAAATAATAAACAACAAATTAGTACCTGCCTTTAAAAATGCAACCTATTGGAGCAATGCAACACACTGGCAATGGGCCACACAGCCCAATGCCCGGGAAAAAGCTTCTTTTTTAAAAGAAAATATTTTACCCATTCAGGAAAGTGGACAGTTAAAATTTATTGAAACCGGCAAAATTGACAGCCCTGTTCCTGCACCCTTTCATACAGACATCCAAATTATTTTTGCCGATGGACATACCGATAAAATGATGTTGCCTCAAATTAAATACAAAGGGCATACCGTTGTTTTCATGGCCGATTTGCTACCATCAATAGCACATATACCATTACCCTATGTAATGGCTTATGATATGTTTCCATTAACCACACTCAACGAAAAAAAATATTTCTTAGAAAAAGCTACGCTTGAAAACTATATCCTGTTTTTTGAACACGATATTCAGAACGAATGTTGCACGCTTTCACAAACAGAAAAGGGAATTCGGCAAAAAGAAATATTTCGATTGCAGGAATTGGGATAAATAACATTAATGGAAAGACAGCATGGATGTTAATGGGTACCGTAAATTACGGTATTGCATCATATCTACCTTCACACTACCCACTACAATGGGGCTTTCAATGCGCAAAGGAATATGATTGGGATCGTCTGAAACCCACACATTCATTTTTTCACCACCGGCAAAAATTGTTCCTTTTACCAATAATGGCCTGAATTTAATGGCTCTGAATTTTCCATATTTGGTTTTAATTACTTCTTTACCTAAATACCTGATATATAATGGATAAACCTGATTGTCTAAAAACATATCAAAAGGAATTTTATCATCTACTTTATACCCGCTGAAATCAATATTACGGGCATAGTAAATTGAACTTAACACATCCTGAATACAGGATGGTACTTTATAAACACCCTTGGTTGTAATGGCAATATTGGTTTGCTGGTTAAATGTTACGCTTTCATAAGTTTTATATCCACCCTCATCCACATTTCTGATAAATTTATACGGCTGTAGCGTTGCTGTGTCAAAATAAGTTTCGTAGCGGTCGCGCACCTTAAAAATCCAGTCGTAACTATGGTTTGAACTACCGGTACCCACTACATGGTACACATCTTTATTATTTAACTTCTCTAATGCAGTAGTAAAGTTGGCAGTACCTGCATTTACATATACCCCAATTACAGAATAAAAAATGGTATAAGAAATACTTTCACCATTTTCAAAAGCATAATTACGTACACCGCAGGATTCTTCCCCTGCCCATAATGGGAAAGAGGTAGCCAACGTAAACAATAAAATAACTATTTTTTTCATGCGATTATCTTCAGCTAAATATAAAATCAATGATTCGTGTTCTTTACAATTACAGCCATTTGAATGAAAGGTTGCAATTTTTTTGACACATTTTCTTCAATGTACATTTATTTTTTAAATAATTTAATACGCAGTACCAACATACTGCCTGCCGAAGCCGGAATAATTCGATTAATCAACCAAATACCGGTAGCCGCAAACAATATACCTAGCATATTGCTGCTAACCAAACCAAATAATTGTAAACTCAATGCGCCACGAATGCCTACCTCGGCCAAAGCAATGGTAGGCACAATAGCCAATGCCAAAAAAAACACTGCCGTAATACATACCAATACCAGCACATTTTCATGAACGCCACAAACCTGTAACATCAGCACATATTGCAAAAGGAAAATTACAAAACGAAGAGCGGAAAAAATTAAAACTGTTGTTAATTCCTTCCAATTTAAAGTGGCAATGTTTGTAAAAAAATAACTGTATTTTTTTACAAGAGACAATTTTTCTATCAACTTTGTTATGCCGGATAAGTTATAATAAACAAATACCAGTACTACTGTAAACAGTACGATTACCCATAACATATTCTGTAACCAATACTGCACAGCATCAGAAAGTTTGCTCAGTGCTTCTATTCCAATATGCTTTAAATACAGCCAAGCTGCAATGCCGGCTATAAAAGTGATGACTAACTGACTTATACTGGCTACCATGTTTAAAGCAACTGACCGCAACCTGTTTCCTTCATCTAAATACATCATTCTACCTACATATTCACCCACATTATTGGGCGAATTGATGGCAAATGCCTGCCCTGTTAAAACCGCTTTAAATGCTTTTGTATAACCAATTACCTGAATGGTTTGTAATAGAAACTGCCATTTTTTAGCTTCAATACCCCAATTTACCAGCATCAACAACAAAACAGCCACCAACTTCCACCATTCTGTTCCGGTTAAAGAAATCCATAATACCTGCAATGCCCCCTCTATATTTTTTTGATGCTGAATTTGATGATAAATAGAAAAAACTAACCAGATAAATAATACCGGCCCCAGAAAATAATTGATAAATATTTTAAACCGCTTGTTCAGAACGAATAATTTAGCAGCAAAGTAATAGGGAATAAACCATATTTAGAAACCCATGGGTTGAATTACATACATTCACCTAACATTTTAATTCATTCATAGGGATAAAGACAGGAAGATTGTAACACCAACACCAATTACATGCATAAAAAAAATATAATTTTAGGAATAGACCCGGGCTCGCAGTTAATGGGGTATGCCTTACTGGCTGTACAAAATAACCAGCTGGTATTAATCACGATGGATGTACTTAGTTTAACAAAGTATGATGACATTTATGAAAGATTAGAAAAAATTCATACAAAAATTTGCAGCTTAATCAGCACGTACAAACCCCATTCCTTTGCCATTGAGGCGCCTTTCTTTGGCAAAAATATACAAAGCATGCTAAAATTGGGCAGGGCCCAGGGTGTGGCTATTGCAGCTGCCATGCAGTATAAAATACCTGTAACAGAATATTCTCCCAAAAAAGTAAAACAATCTATTACAGGAAACGGTAATGCCGATAAGGAGCAGGTATGGAAAATGCTGCAGCAGATTTTGCACATTGAAACAAAACCAAAATATTTTGATGCCTCCGATGCTTTAAGTGTGGCATTGTGCCACTATTACCAAACCAATAGTATATTGGGGCAGACACAAAAAGGATTTAAAAATTGGGCTGATTACATTCAACAGCAGGAGAAGAAAAAGAAAACCCAATAGCACTTCATTCAGCCCGTTCCTATAAATATTGTAATATATTTTGTTGCACTTCTGCCAATTCCTCTTGTGTTAATCGCAATTTTTTGTTGAGCAAATGTACATCCTGCATGCCATCCATCGGTATTAAATGAAGATGTGCATGGGGTACTTCAAAACCCAATGTAAGTATGTTTACACGGTTACATGGATAGGCTTTTTGAATGGCCTGTGCAATAGGCTGTGCAAAAGGTAAAATGCCCGCTAAATACTGAGATGGCAATTCAAAAAGCTTATCAGTTTCTATTTTTGGAATTACCAGCGTATGGCCTTTTGTGAAAGGGAAAATATCTAAAAAGGCATAGAATTGATCGTTCTCTGCAATGCGGTAGGAAGGAATATCGCCACGGATAATTTTTGAAAATATCGTCATAAAATTAAATTAAGGGTTGAATAAAAACACACGTTACAAAGCTAAAAAGCCTCATTCACAAAAAATGCAAATGAGGCTTTTATTTGAATCGGAAAAATTAAATCGTAATATTTTCAACTTTAAATTTAATCATACCGGCAGGCGCCTGTATTTCAGCAACTTCACCAACTGCTTTGCCCAATAAGCCCTTCCCAATTGGGGAACTGGCCGAAATTTTACCCTCTTTTAAATTAGCTTCCTTTTCACCCACAATTTGGTAAGTAAATGTTTTTTTAGTGGCCATATTTACAACGGTAACTTTGGTTAAAACGGCTACCCTGCTGGTATCAATGGTTTCGGGATCTACTATTTTTGAGTTCGCAATAATCCCCTCTAATTGTTTAATTCTGGCTTCCAGCATTCCTTGCGCTTCTTTTGCAGAATCATATTCTGCGTTTTCTTTTAAATCACCCTTTTCACGAGCTTCAGCAATTGCCCTGGCTGCAGCCGGACGATCAACGGTTTTCATGCGTTGCAATTCTTCCCGCATTTTTTCAAAAGTCTCTTTAGTTACATATTCACTCATAGCCAACGTTTTTAGCAGACATAAAAAAATACAACGCCACATATTCCTGTAGCGTTGCAGTAATCACAAAATTAAGCATTCTAATTTAAAAAAGTAAGCTAATTATAAAATTTACAGCTTTATACCCTATTGCATATTTTACTGAAGGGGCCTTTATTATTTAGCTCTGTTAAAAAATCAGCAAGTTATCTTACGTATTAACAACCATCTGCTACATTTGTTGTTATTGAACCACATGGAACCCATTATTCAGGTACAAAACCTATCCAAACAATTTGGAGATATTGTAGCAGTCAATGACCTTTCTTTTACCGTACCCGCCGGTTCGGTTTACGGATTTTTAGGCCAAAATGGAGCCGGGAAAAGCACTACTATCCGCATGCTGCTATCGCTCATTACACCTACCGAAGGTAATATCCGTTTTTTTGGTCTTCCATTGCAACAACACCGCAAGAAAATTTTCAAAAATATTGGCGCCATTATTGAAAGACCCGATTTATATGGTTATTTATCGGCCTATGATAACTTAAAAATGTTTGCCTGTTTAAATGGCATGCATCCTACCCATTTGCAGTTAATGAACCAATTGGAACAGGTTGGTTTGGCAGACAGAGCAAAAAATAAAGTAAAGACTTTTTCGCAGGGAATGAAACAAAGGCTGGGAATTGGCATTGCTTTAATTCACAATCCTTCACTCATTATTCTGGATGAACCTACCAACGGATTAGACCCACAGGGTATTGCAGACATCAGGCGCTTAATTGTGCAACTCAGCAAAGAACAACAAAAAACCATATTGCTTTCATCACATTTATTGAGCGAGATTGAGCAGATGGCCACACATATTCTGATTATTGATAAAGGCAAAAAAATTATTGCCGACAGTGCCGCAGCTTTATTTAATCCTGCTGAAACCATTGTAGAAATAGAAACCACCAACAATATTGCTTCTTTAGCAATTTTAAAAGCTTCAAAATGGCAACCCCATCTTCAATTGAACAGAGGGCCCAATATATTTTTAAAAATGCATCATGACCAAATTCCCGATTTTAACAGAGCATTATTCAATCTGAATATTCAACTTTTAATGTTACAACCCAGACATAGTTTAGAAGATTATTTTTTACAGGTTACCGCCAATAGCAATACAGATACACTTATTTTAAACCATTAATATTTTGTTGAATGTTTACACTACTACAGGTAGAACTTTATAAAATTTTTAAACGCCCCAGAACCTATATTGCTTTTATAGCCATTGCAGGATTAATTGGCATTATACAACTGGGTTTAAAATTAGATGGCGATGCTTATGTTAATTTTGTAATGAGCAATGTAGAACAGTCATTTACTTTTGATGGTAAACTACTCAATGGTTATTTGGTATGTTATATTATTCTGCAATTGTTATTGGTACACGTGCCCCTTTTAATTGCCTTGGTTGCTGCAGATATGGTTAGTGGCGAAGCCAATATTGGTACTTTACGGCTCATGCTTACCCAACCTGTAAGCAGATACGAAATAATGATGGCAAAATTTATTGCAGCAGCTATTTACACATTTTTATTATTGGTTTGGATGGCTGTTTTAGCACTTTTTGTTAGTATATGGCTGTTTGGCACCGATGATTTAATTATACAAAAAACCCGTTACTTAGTGCAAATGAGTAAAGATGATGTTTTTTGGCGCTATGTTGGTGCATTTGGATTTGCTTTATTGGCTATGCTAACGGTGGCGGCTTTAAGTTTTTTATTATCGGTATTTGCAGAAAACTCAATTGGGCCTATTGTAGCTACCATCAGCATTATTATATTCTTTACTATTTTAAGCACCATGAGTATTCCTATTTTTCAAAAAATTCAACCTTATTTATTTACAACCCACATGGTTGCCTGGAAGGAGTATTTTGATTTAAAAGTAAATACCGATAATACCGCATTAAAAGGTACGCTGCAAAACAAAAAGCAAATTATTCAATCGGCATGGATATTGGCAGCGCATATTGTGCTGTTTGTAGGTGTGGCTATATTTGTTTTTAAAAGGAAGGATATATTAACCTAACCAAACAGTACAAATCGTTTTTTTTGAACATCGAAAATAAATTGGAATGAAGGGAATAAAAATTCTATGTGCATTGTTACTTGCATTGATGCATGTACAGTATAGTGCCGCACAAGATGAAACAGCATTAATTGAAAAAGTAAAACAAAAGTTAGACCAGGTGCATGATTATGTTGCTACCGGCCGAATGAAGACAGATGTAGCTTTTATTAAAGCACCGGTGGGCACCGTAAAAATTTATTACAAACAGCCCGATTATTTTCGATTGATTCGTGAAGGCGGTATTTCAATTTTACCCAAGGGTGGCGTTACTGTAAACATGAATGCAATTATGGCTACTAAAAGTTATGTGGCACTATTTGCCGGTAATACCGTAACAGATGGCTTTCCAACGAGAATAGTAAAGCTGTTACCTATGAATGAAAATAATGATATTGTTTTAACCACTTTATACATAGATGAAAAAAACCTGCTGATTAGAAAAGCTATTACCACAACTAAAGAAAATGGTACTTACCAAATTAATATGCAATATGGCCGATACAGTAATTTGGGCTTACCGGATAAAGTGATTTTTACTTTCAACACTCAAAATTATAAAATACCCAAGGGTGTTACTTTAGAAATGGATGAACCACTTACTGATACAGACAGGAAAAAAATGCAACAAAAAAATGGAAAGGTTGAAATTGATTATGCTTCATACACCATTAATAAAGGCTTACCGCAAGGTATATTCAATAATTAATATATTTTTAACGACCAGGTACGATTAAATTTTGAATGTGGCGCTAATACATATATCCCTTCTTTTTGAATCAGTTGCTGATGGGTATTTTCACTGTCGGCAACCCCGCACCATGGTTCTATACAAACAAAATCAGCATCTTTGGCAGCCCAAATTCCTAAGTATGGAAAATCAGGAAATTGTAAGGTAATACCATGTTTGTTTTTTGTGTTGCATAATTGAACGCTGTTAGAAACCAGGTGTTTAAATACCAATGCATCTTTATAGAACAACGATTTGTGTAATGCAATAGTATTACTATTCTTTAAAAAAGGCACCGGATCTTCGTGCAACAAGCCATCATCCGTTAACGGCCAAATACCCATATTTTCAACTTGATTAAATTGTAAAAAATAATCTTCATAAACTGTATCGGTAGTAAGGGGTACTGCAAATGCCGGATGTGCACCTAAAGAGAAATACATATCATATGAATCTGTATTCTCAACGATATACTCAACGGTAAGTATATTGTTACTGATGGTATAAGTAATGGAGAAATGAAACCGAAATGGATAAACCTGTAAAGTTTCAATAGAATTGGTTAATATGAACTGAATCGAATTGTCAGTATGTTTTTGCACCGTAAAAACCATATCTCTTGCAAAACCATGCCTGCTTAAATGATAGGCTTTGTTATTAAAATAATAATTATTTTGTTTTAAACCGCCTACAATGGGAAATAATACGGGACTTTTTTTAGCCCAGTATGTTGGATTGCCATTCCATAAATATTCTAATCCTGTTGTTGTATGGAAGATGCGCTGTAACTCAGCACCTTTATCGGCAATTTGCACCAGCATGGTTGAACTGGCAATGGTATAAACAGCCATATCAGTTGGTTAAAATTATTCTTCTACTTTTTCATCTACCGCATTGGCTAAAATTCGTGCGCTCATTTTTTTCATAGGATTAGCACGAGCATCTTTATAACCCTGTCTGGTTCTAATAATATCTATGGCTTCAAAAATGGCAGCAATAAATGAAGTATGGTCTGCTTTTCCTTTTCCTGCAATGTCAAATGCCGTACCGTGGTCAGGGCTTGTTCTTACAGCAGGCAATCCTGCTGTATAATTGATGCCTTCACCTAAGGCCAATGATTTAAAAGGGATCAGACCCTGATCGTGATACATGGCCAATACAGCATCAAACTGATTGTATTGCGCTCTTGCAAAAAATGCATCAGCACTATAAGGCCCAAAAACCAACATATTGTGTTTGGCATCTTTAATGGCAGGTTTTATAATGGTTTCCTCTTCTGTTCCTATTAAGCCTTCATCGCCTGCATGTGGATTTAAACCTAAAACAGCAATACGTGGCTTTTCTATTCCAAAATCAGTTTGCAGGCTTTGGTGCATAATTTTTATTTTTCTTAAAATATTTTCCCTGGTAATCAGTCCTGCAATTTCTTTTACGGGAATATGTTCTGTAACAACTGCCACACGCATATTTTCGGCAACCATCATCATTACTACATCATCTGCCTGAAACTGAGCTTTCAAATAAGGTGTATGCCCGGTATACTGAAAAGTTTCAGATTGTATATTTTGTTTATGAATGGGTGCAGTAACCAAGCCATGAATATTCCCCTCCTTCAATGCTTTAACCGCCACTTCAAGCGAACGTAAAGCATACTCGCCACCTGTGGCATTTAACACACCGGGCTGAATTGCTACTTCTTCTTCCCAACAACTGAATAAATTAACCTGCTTATGGCTTAATTTAGAAAAATCTTTGGTGCTATTGTAAGTAAAATTATAGTCTGGTAAACTTTTTCTGTAAAAATTAATACTCTTGTTGCCCGAAAAAACCACCGGAATACAGATATCAAGTATACGATGGTCAGATAGCGATTTAATAATTAATTCAATACCAATACCATTTAAATCGCCGGAAGTAATGCCTATAACAGGTTTTAGCAGTTCATTGCTCATAATAAAACATTAAAAGGTAAAGTTAAGGAGAATAGTGTGTGAAAGTACCATACAAATACTTAACTGAAACAGAATATCAGCCTCTACAAATGGTTATTTTTGCAGCAATGGAATACCAATTAAAAAAATCGTTGGGGCAACATTTTTTGGTAAATGAAGCCATTTGTAAAAAAATAGTTGCAGCATTACAAAAAAACAATTTTAGTCAATTGCTGGAAGTGGGGTCCGGTGGCGGCGCATTAACCAAATATTTATTACAAATTCCCAATATTGATTTGAAGGCCGTTGAAATAGATACGGAAAAAGTTACCTATCTGAAAAAAACATATCCAAATTTAAAAAATAATATTATCCATACCGATATGCTGGAAATGGATGCCCCTTTTACCACCCATTTTACCGTAATTGGCAATTTTCCTTACAACATTTCTTCGCAAATTCTATTTAAAATTTTGGAATGGAAACAGCAAGTACCGGTTGTTATTGGCATGTTTCAAAAAGAAGTAGCACAAAGGGTTGCTGCAAAACCCAACAGTAAAACGTATGGAATTTTAAGTGTGCTAATACAAGCATTTTACCAGGTTGAATATTTATTTAGCATTGAACCCACCGCTTTTAAGCCTCCCCCTAAAGTAATGAGCGGAGTAATTGAACTACAAAGAAAAACAGTTGTAGAAAACATGTTAAGCGAAAAACATTTTTTTCTGTTAGTAAAAACAGCTTTTAACCAACGAAGAAAAATGTTACGCAATGCCGTAAAAAATTTATTTGATGCCGATACTTTACAGGCTGAAATTTTTAATAAACGTGCCGAACAATTATCGGTAGCCGATTTTGCACAACTTACTTTTAAAATGAAGTCTGCATTATAAGTATTTACAGATAGCAAAGATTAAACCATGAAGCCACAAGTAATTATTACCGCTAAATGCCATCCTATTTTAAATGAAACATTTGAAAAAAATGGATGGGAAGTAATTTATAAACCCGGCATTCAATATAATGAGCTATTAGGAATAATTGGAAAAGCCAGTGGATTAATTGTTACTACCAAATTAGCTATAGATAAACCTATGCTAGATGCTGCACATGAACTTAAATGGATTGGCCGCTTAGGCAGTGGTATGGAAATGATAGATGTGGCTTATGCAGAAAGCAAAAACATTGCATGTGTAAGCAGTCCCGAAGGCAACAGAAATGCTGTGGCAGAACATGGTCTGGGTATGTTGCTGAACTTAATGAACCACATTACCAAAAGCTATTTGGAAGTAAAGGAAGGCAAATGGCTAAGAGATGCGAACCGTGGTGAAGAACTTTTTGGCAAAACAATCGGTATTATCGGGTTTGGAAATAACGGTAGTGCCTTTGCGAAAATTTTAGCATCATTTAATGTTACCGTTTTGGCTTATGACAAATACAAATCTGATTTTGCAAAAGGATACATACATGAAGCAAACATTGAACAAATTCAACGCTATGCCGATGTAATCAGCCTGCATGTGCCACTTACATCAGAAACACGTCATTTGGCCAATACATCATTTTTCAATGCCTTGGAAAGAACACCTTATTTTCTGAACCTTTGCAGAGGAAAAGTAACTGATACCAATGCTTTAATCCATGCATTGAGCAATAAAAGAATTAAAGCTGCCGGTTTAGATGTATTAGAGAATGAACAGTTAGACCAATACACAACTACTGAAAAAGAACAGTTAAACTGGTTAATGCAGCAACCGAATGTACTCATTACGCCGCATATTGCGGGCTACAGCCATGAAGCATTGTACAAAATGGCAAAAGTAGTATTAGAAAAATTAGGCTTTGCCTCGCAAAAATGATGGATTACTTTTTTCCGGCATTTAAATATTCCTGCAACACTTTTACATAGGCTTCAAAGGCTTCAATACCTTTGGGAGTTATTTTACAAATGGTTAAAGGATAATTATTACTGAATTTTTTTCTACTTCTACATAGCCGGCTTCTTTTAATTTTTAAATTTATACCGACAAGTTATCCGCAGTTGCATTTGTTTTTTCTTTAATAAAATAAAAATCAGCTTCCTGCACAGTAATTAACAAACTCATCACCGCAAGTCTTAATTGAGAATACAATATTGGATCCAACTCTTTAAACATGAATGGCCGGCTGCTTTAAATATCATTACGCAATAATATTACAGGAATTAACCAACTAAAAACAACTGCAATGGTTTGTAATAAAAAATCGAAAGTAGTATTAAAAAAACAGGAGGCGACAAAACAAATTATACAAAGCAAACCACCCAAGAACATGGGCTTAAATTTTCTGATAAATCTTTCTTGGATTGGCTGCAAATGATTGCCATATTAATTACGCACAAATGCACCTCATTAAAAAACAGATGCTTCAAAAACAATACTATTAAACACAACAATTGGCGCAAAAGCCTCATTATGGAAAAAATTAGAATGGGTTTTGATTACTTTATTAGTCAGTTCTGCTACAGAAATAACAGTTATTTTAACTTCAATTTCTGTTTATCCTTATTATTGATAAACACATCACCATTCTTTATATCATCTGCCAGTTGCTGAATAGTTTTAGTTTCAAATAATGCTATCAACTGTTCTTTTATTATTTTATATTTCGAATGCATAGGGCAAGGTTGTGTCTCAGAACATTTATCCAAACCTAACACACATTTATCCAGCACTTCATCTTCTCCCATTGCCTTAAGGATGGTGCGAACCGGCAGTTTTTTCGCTTTTTCAGTCATAAAAAATCCGCCGTTAGGTCCACTGACAGATCGGATGATTTTATTGTCCTTTCTAAGTGCCTGTAATATTTTAGCGGTAAATGATTGAGGCGCATCAATGGCCTTAGAAATTTCTCCAATTACGATTTTGTTTTCCACTGTGCCTTTTTGTGCAATGTATATCGTTGCTCTTAATGCATATTCTGTTGCTTTTGAAAACATGAAATTGATTTTAAAAAGAAAATTACATTTTATTTTAGTAACTGCGTAAAGTTGTGGTATCAATCCATCTTATCTTGCAACTTGCAAATGAATCTTTTGTTTCTACTAATTTTAGTTCAATCACTATAGTAATAGATGGAAATATTTAAAATAAAATTTTTTTGTAAATACATGTATTTTTTACAATGTATTAAATTTTCGGTATAATCAAATTTTTCTGAGAATGAATAGGAAGGTGCCTTGCTATGTAATTTTTTAGATAACCCAAGTTATGGTCAATCATCCTGAGAATGGATTCAGTTATCAATTGTTTTAGTTCCTTAAAATCAAAAACAAAGCCCGGTATCGGAATATACTCATCTTTGGGTGAATTCCCTGAAACAGTAACCTATAATTTGTAAGAAAGGCAGTGCATATTTTTACAGACACCTGTATAACCCATCAATATCAATGGCATGTGCCAGTTCGAAATAAAATATTAATAATTTTTATTATTTGTAACATAATATATACCTGCCTGAGATACCAGTCCTCAAACACCGGATAGTTTTTAGTCGGCACTTTTGAAAATAATAAATTCAAATAATTAAGGACAAATTAATCCTTAATTACTATATTTGTCGATAAATATTTATTTATGGCAAAAAATAATTTCATCAGATACCTGCTTAATCCCAAAAACTGGTGGCTGCCATTACTAGTAATTTTTGTAATTAGTATAGCAGGCGTAACCATGATTGGGCTACATACTTACACAGAAGCACCCCCTATTCCAAACTATGTTTCAGCCAAGAATGAAACTGTTTTTTCAAAGGAGGATGTGTTAAAAGGTCAGGCATTATTTCAAAAATATGCACTGATGGAATATGGCAGTATGTTTGGTGATGGTGCCAACCGTGGCCCAGACTATACAGCAGAAGCCTTACATTATGTTTCTCAATACATGAATGACTATTATCTATCCCGGTTGAAAGCCGGAGCAAATAGCAATTTGCTTAAAAAGGGGGTGGCAGAACAGGTAAAAGCAGAAATTAAAAGCAATCATTATAGTAAAGACAACAACAGTGTAACACTTTCCGATGCACAAGTTTTTGCAATCAGAGAATTAATAAAATATTATCACCAAAAATTCACAAATCCCTCTTCCTCCGGAGCATTTAAACCAGATGGTTACATTTCGGATGAAAATGAAATAAGGTCGTTAACAGCCTTTTTCTTTTGGGGTTCATGGGTTTGTGGCGTAGAAAGGCCGGGAGAACATTACAGCTATACACATAACTGGCCTTACGATCCTACAGCAGGAAATACACCGAGTGCTACGATTATTTTATGGAGTATTATCGGTTCATTGGGGTTGATATTTGGGTTGGGTATCGTATTGTTTTATCATGGCAAGCTGGATAAGCTGGGTGATGATGTTTATACAAAAAAGGCAGAGCCTTTTATGACAAAAGGTGATATACAAAAGTTTCAACCGGATGCCATTCAAAAAAATACCTACAAATTTTTTTATGTTGCCATAATACTTTTTGCTGTGCAGGTTTTGGCAGGTATTTTAACCGTACATTATTTTTTAGGTTTTATAAATTTTTTCGGATTCAATATTTCCGAAGCATTGCCAATTACTGTAACAAGAAGTTGGCATGTACAATTATCCATTCTATGGATATCAATCTGCTGGATTGGCGCGTCATTTTTTATGATGTCATTTGTATCACCCAATCAATCAAAAAAACAGGTTACACTTATTAATACTATTTTCTGGCTTACGGTATTGCTGGTGGGAGGTTCCTTTGTCGGTATGTTGCTTGGGCCGAAAGGTCTTGCCGGGAAAAACTGGTATTTGCTGGGAAACCAGGGATGGGAGTATGTTGAACTTGGAAAATTATGGCAGATTATACTGGGTGTAGTATTCATTATCTGGGCAGTAACCATTTACAGAGGAATTAAACCCACTATGAAATTAAAGCAGCCATGGGCTTTACCTAACTGGTTAGTATATGCCACATTCAGTATAATTTTATTATTGATCTCCGGCTTTATTGCAACACCCAAAACCAATTTTGTGATTGCTGATTTCTGGAGATGGATGGTAGTGCACATGTGGGCCGAAGCTTTTTTTGAAGTGTTCACCACAGTGCTGATTGGGTACTTTATGGTATTGATGGGATTGGTAAGCAGGCAGGCTGTGATTCGTGTTATCTATTTAGCAACCTTATTATTTCTTGGTTCTGGTTTGCTGGGTATTTCACATAATTTTTACTGGAATGCTAAGCCGGTTTTCACAATGGCTCTTGGCTCAGTGTTTTCAACATTGCAAGTAATACCTTTAGTGCTGCTCACATTAGAAGCATGGCGTTTCAGCAAACTCCCAAAACTGCTGGAAACGAATAATCGGATAAATGGAGATTTGAATAAATGTTTTGGATTTTCTGAAGTGTTCCTGTTTTTGGTAGCTGTTAATTTCTGGAATTTTTTTGGAGCAGGTGTTCTGGGATTTATTATCAATCTTCCTATTGCCAATTATTATGAGCATGGAACTTATTTAACCGTTAATCATGGCCATGCTGCATTAATGGGTGTTTATGGCAATCTTGCAGTAGCTGCTGTTTTATTTTGTTGCCAGTTATTATTTAAGGCCGATTGGTGGAAACCAAAACTCATTAAAACAGTATTCTGGTCCATTAATATCGGTTTGTTACTAATGGTATTACTTGATTTATTTCCTGCAGGTATTTACCAGTTTAAAACAGCAACAGAACAAGGACTATGGTATGCCCGTAGCAGTGCATTTATAGAAAGCAGCGGTTTTCAAACGCTCACTTGGCTGCGTATTGTTGGTGGTTCCATTTTTACTGTAGGTGGCGTGATACCACTTGTTTGGTTTATAACCAGTAGAAGAAAAGGGTTAAAAAAAGATGAGAATAATGATACAATACAATCAAAAACTGATGAAAATATTGCAACGATATTGGCTTAATATTAAAATAATTAGTATCCGGTAATTGCATTTTTAATCGGACTTATGAAAAATTATCGCTTTAAAAAATATTTTTCGCACTATGAAAACAAGAACTGGTTATAAACCACTGTTGTATTCCTGCTCTGGCTGTTCCAGTGCTGCGCAAATGGCAAATTATATTGCTGTTCAGCTTGACAGGATGAATATTGCAGAAATGTCATGCATTGCCGGAGTTGGAGGTAACGTAAAGAATCTTGTACGTACAGCTACTTCCGGAAGAAAAATTATTGTAATAGATGGTTGCCCACTGGCATGCTCAAAAGCATGTTTGGGTAATCATTCAGTAACGCCTGATGTCCACATCGATTTGTCCTGCATGGGCGTTCCCAAAAAATTGCATGAAGATTTTGATATGAAAGATGCTAACAAAATTTTAAAACAAATTGAAGTTCTCATCCATAAACAACAGTAAATTATTCTTGTGAAAAATAAATAAACAGTATCTGTTTTTTGAAATTCACTTAAAAATCAACTGCTTGTGAAAGCTGGAGTAAAATTATGAAAGAAGTAACGCTTAAAAAGTAATTAGAGGAAATACTGATGATAATACCTGCCCGTAAATAGCCGAATAACCGCCGGTGCTGAATATATTACCTTGAAATAAAGAAGGTGCAAAACGCCCTCTGCCGGCAATACCCGGTGAGCTGGCATAATAGGGGTTGTTCACCACAAAACCATCTATTTTATTTGCTTGGTTTCATAGCCTTCGCCACCCCGTACAAAAAGGCCTTCCTGTTCGTCTACCTGTTGGGCAACCGGCAATATTTTAATGGCTGCCGTAACATCGGCAGTGACACCGCCCGTAGTGTACATATCCAACGCACTTAATACAGTTGCCACCCGCTTTTTATCGCCGGCAGCAAAACTACCTGCTGTAACAGAAACTGCTTTTAATTCAGAAACTTCTTCTTTCAAAACAAAAACCACAACAAGAGCATTTTTGGCAATAACAATTTTTTCTTCTTTCAATCCATAACCCATTATTTTGGCTTGAAAAATTTTATCTTCTTTTTTGAAAGTTTGGAACGAAAATTGTTCCAGACTGTCTGTCTGTTACAACACCATCGTAGGTTTGCAATAAAGTAATGCCTACGCCATGAATGGGTTTACCTTTCACATCTTTCACCAAACCCGAAGTTTTTGTTGGGCTGTTGGTTCCTGCCATAGCCAAAAATGCTATGAAAAATGCATAATTTGTTTCATATACTCAATTTAAAAACACAAGCATAAAGTAGTTTATTTTATACACTAAACTATTTTATAAAAAGTTGATTCTATGGTTTAAAATACTCCTTTTGTATGATGGAATGAACAGGGAAGGAAGCAGATGAAATGATATAACTTATTGTGATAGAGCCGGTTGCTTGCTATTGTTTGTAGTAAAAACAAAAACCCCGGTAATAAATCCGGAGTTTTCAAAGTACTAAATATGATTGATTATTTATACTGTGGATACAAACCTGCAGCTAAATCGGTCATTTTCTTTAAACTTTCATCATTTAACTGGCCTTTTTTAAATTCTGCCAGTACATCGGGTAATTTAGTCTCCATTTCAAGCAGAAAATGCGCTTCAAATGCCTTTACTTTACTTACAGCCACATCGCGCAATAAGCCTTGTGTACCCAAATAAATAATAGCTACCTGTTTTTCAACGCTCATGGGGCTATACTGGGGTTGTTTCAATATTTCAACGTTACGGGCACCTTTATCGATTACCGATTTGGTCGCTGCATCTAAATCGCCACCAAATTTAGAGAAGGCCTCTAATTCGCGGTACAATGCCTGGTCTAACTTTAAGGTACCGGCTACTTTTTTCATCGATTTAATTTGGGCATTACCACCTACCCTACTCACTGAAATACCTACGTTAATAGCTGGACGAATACCGGCATTAAACAAGTTACCTTCCAGAAATATTTGGCCATCGGTAATTGAAATAACGTTAGTAGGAATGTAAGCAGATACATCGCCTGCTTGTGTTTCAATAATTGGTAAAGCTGTTAAACTACCCCCACCTTTTACCAAATGTTTGATAGAATCGGGAAGGTCGTTCATGTTTTTTGCCACATCATCGTTGGAAATTACTTTGGCAGCCCTTTCCAATAAACGGCTATGTAAATAGAATACATCACCGGGATATGCTTCACGGCCTGGGGGTCTGCGCAACAATAGCGATACTTCGCGGTAAGCCACTGCCTGTTTTGATAAATCATCATAAATAATTAGAGCTGGTCTTCCGGTATCGCGGAAAAATTCACCAATTGCAGCACCGGCAAATGGTGCATAGAACTGTAATGGAGCCGGATCTGAAGCAGATGCAGCCACAATAGTTGTATAAGCCATGGCGCCATTGTCTTCCAGTGTTTTCATTACACCGGCAACAGTAGAGGCTTTTTGACCAACGGCTACATAAATACAATACACCGGATTGCCGGCTTCATAAAATTCTTTTTGATTGATAATGGTATCAACAGCAATGGCGGTTTTACCGGTTTGGCGGTCACCAATAATCAATTCACGCTGGCCACGACCAATTGGAATCATGGCATCTATGGCTTTAATACCGGTTTGCAAAGGTTCTTTCACAGGTTCACGGAAAATAACGCCTGGGGCTTTACGTTCCAGTGGCATTTCATACAATTCACCTTTAATAGGGCCTTTGCCATCAATAGGTTCTCCAAGTGTATTTAATACACGGCCCACCATTCCATCGCCCACTTTAATAGAGGCAATTTGTCCGGTTCTTTTTACTTTGGCACCTTCTTTAATACCTTCGCTTTCACCCATTAATACCACCCCTACATTATCTTCTTCCAGGTTAAGTGCAATGGCTTTTACGCCATTATCAAACTCTACCAGTTCACCTGAACGCACATTGTTAAGGCCATAAACACGGGCAATACCATCACCCACTTGTAAAACAGTACCCACTTCTTCCAATTCAGCCGATACATTGAAATTACTCAACTGTTGCCTGAGTATGGCTGAAATTTCATCTGGTTTAATGTCTACCATATTGTTGATTTTATGCTATGATTATAATTGTAAAAAATTAATGCAGTTTATCGTATTTGCTGCACATATAAATTTTGCTGAAACTGTTTTTTGATATCTTTCAAATCGCGTAATACACTGGCATCTACCAAATTGTTTTGAAAACTCAATACAAAGCCGCCAATTAAACTTTCATCTACTTTCGTTTCCAACTGTACTTTATCAAATCCACGTGCTGTTTTTACTTTGGTTTCAATGGCATTTTTTAAACTGTCTGAAACGGAAACTGCTGTGGTAAGGGTTACAATATGAATGCCTTTTAATGCATTGTAATGCTCAATAAATGCATTGGCTATTTCGGGTAACACATTTTCTCTGCCTTTTTTCACTAACAGTTCAAGATACAATGCTGTTAATGCACTTACTGATTTTCCGGTAACTGCTTTAATAATGGCATTCTTTTTATCGGAAGTAACAACTGGGCTCTCCAATAGATTTACAAACTCCCTGCTGGCCTTACAAACAGCTTGAAGGTATTGCATATCAGCCATGATTTTTTCAAGCTCATTTCTTTCAATGCTAATATCAATCAGGCTTTTGGCATACCGGTTTGCTAAACGGGGATTATTCATTATCGATAATTATAATTACGTTGAAATAGAATTAATTTAATGGAACAGCATTCACCAATGTTTGAATATATTTTTCCTGTTCTGCTTTACTACTGAGTTCTCTGTGTAATATTTTTTCACTTACTTCAATTACCAAAGCGCCCACCTGATTTTTTACATCAGTTAAAGCAGCATTCTTTTGTTGCAAAATAGCCGTTTGTGCATCGGCAACAATGCGTTCATATTCCTGTTTGGCTTTCTCTTTGGCTTCGGCAATCATTTTATCTGATTGTTCTTTGGCTTCTTTTAAAATCACTGCACGCTCTTCTCTTGCTTTTGCCATTAATGCTTCATTCTCATTTTTTAACGCAGTCATTTCCGCTTTTATTTTTTCTGCAGAAGCAATAGCATCGGCAATACCGGTTTCTCTTTCTTTCAATGTAGAAAGAATGGGCTTCCAGGCATATTTACGCAGCACAATTAAAACAACAATAAAGGCAATAAATGTCCAGAATATTAAACCTAAAGCGGGTGTTAACAATTGCATATATTCAATTTTTATTTTATAACAAAAATTTTTATTTTTCAGAAAGCAATAACCATCTGTATACTGTTTTAAAATCAACTGCATTCGCAGCCCTTTGCTTTGAATGCAGTTGAGATAATGTTTCTTTTACAAGAACAATTACTTGATGAAGATGGCCAATACGGCTGCAATTACGGCAAACAGAGCCACGCCCTCTACAAAGGCAGCGGTTAAAATCATGTTTGCACGAATTTCATTTGCTGCTTCAGGCTGGCGGGCAATACTTTCTACTGCGCCTTTACCAATCTGGCCAATACCAATACCTGCACCAATTGCAGCTAAACCTGCACCAATTGCAGCACCCATGTTGGAAATGCTACCATCTAACAAAACACTCATTAAAGACATATTGTGTTGGTTTTTGTGATTAAAAAAAATTTATATCATTACTGCATCATCATGATGGCTGTGTGTATCTTCAATAGCCTGACCAATAAATACTGCGGTAAGGTTGGTAAAGATAAATGCCTGAATGAATGCAACTAATATTTCAATAAAATAAATGAAAATGGTAAATGCCAGTGAAACAGGTGCAAATCCTAAACCGGCACCAATACTTAGTTTCGAGAAAATAAAAATCATTAAAATTAAGCAGGTAATAATCATGTGCCCGGCTACCATATTGGCAAATAAACGCACAATTAATGCAAACGGCTTGGTAAATACACTTAAAATTTCAACCGGAATTAAAATAAATTTTACAAAAACAGGCACTCCCGGCGGATTAAAGATATGTGCCCAGTAGTGTTTATTAGCACTAAATAATATTACTACAAAACTGATAATGCCCAACGTAAATGTAAATGCAATATTTCCTGTTACGTTAGCCGAACCTGGTATTAACCCAAATAAAGTAGATATTAAAATGAAGAAGAAAATGGTTAACAGCAATGGCATGTATTTTTCGTACTTACTGCCCAAATAGCTTTTACCCACTTCATCTCGAATAAAAGTAATGACCGGCTCTATGGCATTTTGGAAACCTGATGGTGCTTTGGAAGCACCTTCTTTGGTATATTTTTTGGCAACATTAATCAGCACAATCACCAATACCAGCAAGCCCAACAACATTTGCACTACATTTCTGGTAAGAGATAAATCATACACTTTTACAGAAGCATCGGGTTCCCCGGATTCATTTACTGCAACAATGTTTCCTTCTTCTAATTTGTAACCTTTATAAATGGCATGCCCATGTTCAAATTTAGATGACATGAAAACAGACAATCCTCTTTGTGGAGAATACACAATAACTGGTAATGGTAAAGCGATGGGATGCCCATTCCATTCAGCAAAATGGAAATCATGATTGTCCATAATATGCTCCATAATTATCTCACCCGGATTAAAGCCTTCGCCACTTTTTTCATGCACAGTATCTGCTACAATATTTTCAGTCACCTGTGCCTTGCTTATGATGGAGATTGCACAAAAAAACAGGCTAAAAGCCGCAACCAGCAAAGATTTCAGGTATTTCAGGGCCATAAATTTGTTCAAATTTGCGGCAAAGATAGGGGGATGACTCTAAAAAAAGATTGAACCTGAATTTTTGATTAAAAAAAAGTTACAAAGAACCGGCTGAAATGGAATGATGGGCATGGGCATGTTTTTCAAATTGCATTTCATATAAACGTGCATAAAAACCTCCGTTGGCCAATAATTCCTGATGGGTGCCCATTTCTTTAATCACCCCTTTGTCTAATACAATAATTTTATGTGCCTTACGGATGGTAGACAGGCGGTGGGCTATTATAATGGAAGTTCTGCCTGAAATTAAGGTGTCAATGGCTTTTTGAATGAGTTGCTCACTCTCACTGTCTATAGAAGAAGTGGCTTCATCTAAAATTAAAATAGCCGGATTGTACAATAATGCCCGGATAAAGGAGAAAATTTGCCGTTGACCCAGGCTAAGGGTATTGCCCCTTTCCCGGACATCAAAATCATAACCACCGGGTAACCGCAAAATAAAGTCGTGCACATCCATCATTTTTGCTGCAGCAATGACCTGTTCTTTTGTTATTTCCGGATTTCGAAGGGTAATATTATCAATAATGGACCCGGAAAACAAAAACACATCCTGCAATACCACTCCAATATGTTTGCGTAAAGCATCGGTGGTATAGTCTTCAATTTTTACATCATCAATTAAAATAGTTCCTTTTTGAATATGGTACAGCCGGTTCATGAGGCTGGCAATAGAAGTTTTACCACTACCTGTATGGCCAACAATAGCCACAGTTTCGCCTGCATTAATTGAAAAATTGATATCTTTTAAAACATATTGGTCTTCCACATAAGCGAACCAAACATGGTTAAATGCAATTTTACCTTTAATGGCATCAGGTGCAAACTGACCGGCATTATTGGTAACATCGGGATTATCCAGTACTTTAAACACCCGTTCGGCAGCCACCATGCCCATTTGCAATACATTAAATTTATCTGCAATTACACGGAGTGGTCTGAAAATCTGGTTCATAAACAGAATAAAGGCCACAATTTTTCCTGAAAAATTAATGGGAGCACCACCGCCCAGTAAAATAGCCTGATTGGCAACCCACCAAATAATCAGTGCTGTACTTAATGCCAGTACAATTTCTACAATTGGGAAAAATACACTATAAGCAAAAATGGCTTTAATATTGGCATTTCGGTGTTCTCGATTGATATTCTGAAATTTTTCAAACTCTTTATCTTCCACTGCAAAAGCCTGCACCACCTGCATACCCGTAATATGCTCCTGTACAAATGCATTTAGTGCTGCCACCGCATTTCTGACCCTGATAAAACTTTTGTTAACTGCCTCTTTAAAATAATAAGTGGCAATAATTAACACCGGAAATGGAATTAAGGCAATCAGGGTAAGGCGCCAGTCAATCCAAAACATAGTGGCCAGGGTAATAATAATGGTCAACAAATCGGCTACAATTGGAATTAAGCCATCGCTAAAAATATCATTAATACTTTCAATATCGTTAATAGTGCGGGTAGTTAAGGTACCAATGGGTGTTTTATCGAACTGTGAAAGATTGAGGTGCAATATTTTATTGTATACCGTTACTCTTAAATCTTTTACCACGTGCTGGCCTAACCAGGCTGTTAAAAAAGTAAACGTAAACCGAACCAGGGTTTCAATCATTAAAAAAACAAGTTGAAAAATAGTAATGGCAATAATAAACGCTGTAACGGTTTGCAAGGCCGTATTTTCAGTAAACAGATGCACCCATTTCGGAATCGGGGGATGTTTCCCGGTTACTTCATCCACCGTTAACTGAATTAAATAGGGCCTTACCGGCGCAAAAAATGCCATTACAATGGCTAAAACAATACTGCCATAAAACACAGAACGGTAAGGCTTTACAAAATGCAAAACCCTTTGAAGCAGCGAAAAATTAATAAAACTTTTTTTAGAATCAGATGCCATGTTGCGGGCAAAAATAACAATATTCGCTCTGGTAAGCCGAATTATGGCAAAAATTAACGCTGCCGGTTGCTAAAACTGCCACACAAGCAACCCATCAGCAGTAGAATATCTTTAATTTTGTATGGTTATGGAGAATGAGCAAGTTATAGAAACATCAATAACAGAAAATCAATTGCCGGCCTACACTTTAACCGAAGAGCAGGAAAAGAAAGAAATTTTGCACCGTTACAGGGCATTGCTCAAAAGCCTACGCCCAAAATTAAAAAGAGGCGATAAAGAATTAGTAAGGCATGCTTTTGAGATGGCAGCCGAAGCACATAAAACTATGCGCCGCAAAAGCGGAGAACCTTATATTTTACACCCCATTGCTGTAGCAATGATTTGTGTGGAAGAAATTGGCCTGGGGGTAAGAAGTACCATTTGCTCATTGTTACACGATACGGTGGAAGATACCGACATTACCTTAGATGATATTGAAAGGGAATTTGGAAGTGAAATTGCCAGAATAGTAGACGGGCTTACCAAAATAGCCACGGTAATGGATGCCAACACATCGCAACAAGCCGAAAATTTTAAAAAGATTTTATTAACCCTTACCGATGACCCGAGGGTTATTTTAATTAAACTGGCCGATCGCCTGCACAACATGCGCACATTAGATAGCATGAAGCGGGATAAGCAGTTAAAAATCTCATCTGAAACCATTTGGGTTTATGCCCCATTAGCCCACAGAATGGGCCTTTACAATATTAAAACAGAAATGGAAGATCTGGCCATGAAATACATGGAACCGGAAGCCTATAAAGAAATTGCCAGAAAATTATCTGAAACCAAACGCGAACGCACCCGGTACATCAATGAATTTATTAAACCTATTAAAGAAAAACTGCAAAAATTAGGTTTCGATTTTGAAATACAGGGTCGCCCAAAAAGCATTCATTCTATCTGGAATAAAATAAAGAAAAAAGGCGTAAACTTTGAAGAGGTGTATGATTTATTCGCCATTCGTGTAATTTTAAATTCGCCCGCCGATAGAGAAAAAGAAGATTGCTGGAAAGTATATTCCATTATTACCGATGCATATACCCCATCGCCCGAACGATTAAGAGACTGGCTTAGTAACCCAAAAAGCAATGGATATGAGGCACTGCATACTACCGTAATGGGACCGCATGGCAAATGGGTAGAAGTGCAAATACGCACCAAACGTATGAACGAAATTGCCGAGAAAGGATTGGCGGCACACTACAAATACAAAGAAGAAAAAACCGACGAAGACCGTTTTGATAAATGGTTCGGACAAATCAGAGAAGTGCTGTCGCAGGAAGATACCGATGGTGTTGATTTTTTACAGGATTTCAAAACATCTTTCTTAGCTGAAGAAATTTATGTATACACACCTAAAGGCGATGTAAAAATGATGCCCACCGACAGCACGGCGCTCGATTTTGCATTTGCCATACACTCTGCAGTTGGCTCAAAATGTATTGGTGCCAAAGTGAACCACAAATTGGTACCGATTAGCCATAAACTGCACAGCGGCGATCAGGTAGAAATAATTACCAGCAATAAACAAAAACCTTCTGAAGACTGGCTGAACATGGTGGTAACTGCTAAGGCAAAAGCAAAAATTAAAGATGCCCTGAGGGAAGAAAAAAGAAAAATTGCAGATGAAGGAAAATATACCCTGCAACGCAAATTAGAAAATCTGGGTGCAGCCTATAATAGTGTCAATATTGATGAGTTGGTTCATTTTTATAAACTACCCTCATCATTAGATCTTTTATATAAAATTGCCGTAAAACAAATTGATTTAAGAGAGTTAAAAGAATTTCATGTACTGGGAGATAAATTAGAAGCTCCCAAGCCCAAAATTATTTTACCTGCCGAAACACCACATGAAATACCCCCTCAAAAAACCTATAGTAAAAAAGACAGTGAGCTGATTATTTTTGGCGAAAGCAGTGATAAAATTATGTACTCCTTAGCCAAATGCTGCAACCCCATTCCGGGCGATGATGTATTTGGATTTGTGAGCACCGGCAAAGGCTTAATTATACACCGCACCAATTGCCCCAATGCTGCGCAATTGTTGGCCAACTATGGGCACCGCGTAGTAAAAACCAAATGGGCAAAAAACAAAGAAATATCATTCCTTACCGGTTTAAAAATTGTGGGGTTAGACGATGTGGGTGTAATCAATAAAATAACCAATATTATTAGCGGCGATTTAAGGATTAATATTGCAGCACTCACCATTGAATCGGCCGAAGGTTTATTTCAGGGAACAGTAAAAGTGTTTGTGCACGATAAAGAAGAATTGGAAGAATTAGTGAAACGCTTAAAACAATTGCAGGGTATTCAAAGTATTGACCGGTTTGATACAGAAGATGCCAAATAGCTTAGCTACTCATGTTGTAAAAAATGGTTTCATTTCTTGCTGAATTATTCAGGATTAAATGTAATAATTTTCTTTACTGATATACAAATATATTTAAATAAAATACAATACAATAACATATACGGCAAGATGGCTGCTACCGTGCTCAATATTATTACTCAAATTAATTTCTCTTTTATTTAACTTCAGTACCACATATTTTTGAGGCAAGTCTTTTAAAATACAAATTGTTTGTATATTTTTTACAACTCAAATGCAATCTTATTTTCTGCATTATTTATCATAGCAATTTAGGAATTGTATGAATGAACATTGATTTAAATTTTATTGTTTTTACATATATAAATTAATTTATAATACAATATATAAAAACAATAGGAGATTTACATATAAAACCTTAAACAATAATAATCAGCTAAAAAAATTAAAAATTTGCAAATAGATAATACTTGAATTAATTGTATTTAAATGGATGCTATATGTTTTTAATATTTTTACAAAATGAAATCTGAAAACAAACTGATAGAGAAATTGCACGTAAAAAGCAGTAAGACTAATTAACCCTTTTAGGAAATTTGAAAGAAAGCCTTCCATCAGGAGTATTTCCCAAAAAATATTTAATCAACTTCTTTTTCCTATTCATAGCATCCATCACTTACATTTGCGGCATCATAAATCAGTAAAATATGGTTGACGTAATTTTAGGTTTACAATGGGGTGATGAAGGCAAAGGAAAAATTGTAGATTATTTTGCGCCACATTACGATGTGGTAGCCCGTTTTCAGGGCGGCCCAAATGCCGGCCACACTTTGTATGTAAATGGCAAAAAAGTAGTTCTACACCAAATTCCATCGGGTATTTTTCATCAAAATGCAGTGAACATCATTGGCAATGGTGTGGTTTTAGACCCCGTTATACTTAAAAAAGAATGTGATATAGTGGCCTCGTTTGGAATTGATTACAGAAAAAATTTATTTATATCGCAACGCACCAACTTAATCCTTCCTACACATCGTGCCTTAGACAAAGCCAGTGAAATGCAAAAAGGCGATAGCAAAATTGGTTCTACCTTAAAAGGCATTGGCCCTGCATATATGGATAAAACAGGAAGAAATGCCATAAGAGTGGGCGATTTATTTCACAAAAATTTTACCAGCCAATACATTAAACTGCGCCTGAAACATCAAAAACTTTTAGATAATTTTAATTTTAATGAAGACATCTCATCCTGGGAAGAAGAATTTTTTGAAGCCCTTGAATTTTTGAAAACCCTGAATATTGTAAATGGTGAATATTTTATTAATCATCAGATTGCACAAGGTAAAAAAGTACTGGCCGAAGGTGCCCAAGGCAGTATGCTGGATATTGATTTTGGCACTTTCCCATTTGTTACCTCTTCCAGCACCATTTCTGCCGGAGTTTGTACCGGATTGGGTGTAGCACCCCGCCAAATTAATGAAGTGTATGGCGTTACCAAAGCCTATTGCACAAGGGTGGGCAGTGGGCCTTTCCCCACTGAATTACAAGATGAAAATGGTGAACTGTTAAGAAAAATAGGCAACGAATTTGGCGCTACTACCGGCAGGCCACGCCGCTGCGGCTGGATTGATCTGGTTGCCCTGCGCTATGCATGCATGATTAATGGTGTTACAAAAGTGGTAATGACCAAATCAGATGTACTGGATAGTTTTACTGATTTACAAGCCTGTACTGCTTATGAAATAAATGGCAAACAAACAGATGAAGTACCTTTTCAAATGATGCAGGAACAAATTACCCCGCTGTATCGCCATTTTAAAGGTTGGAACACCGATATTACAAAAATGAAGGATGCAGCAGCTTTACCAGAAAATATGTCTACCTACATTGCGTTTATCAATCAGTATATTGGGGCACCGGTTAAATTTGTTTCAAATGGCCCTGAACGTGAACAAATTATAACTCTGTAAAAAAAAAATTTGGTTGGTATAAAATTGATTTGAAATTTTACAGCAATTAATCTTATTAGAATATGGCAGCAAGATCTGATAAGGATAAAAAATCCGAACCCAGTAAAAAATTACCAGATACAGGGAGCAAGAAAACTTCTTCTAAAAAGAAATTTGAAGAAGAGGATGATGATTTAGAAGATGATGAAGATATCATTAAACCTAAAAAATCAGCAGCCTCCACATCAAAGAAAAAAAACATTGATGAGGATGATGACGATTTAGAAGATGATGTAGAAGATGATTGGGATAAACCCGAAGAAGAAGATGATTGGGATCCCGACTTCGATGAATTTGACATTCCCAAATCTGCCGGCAAAAAAGTAGCAGGCGGCAAAAAAAAGGGTAATACAGATGAAGATGACTTTAAAATTGATGAAGATTTTAAAGAATTTGACTTATTTGATGATAAGGATGACTTTGAGGAAGATGACGATTTTTAAGGCGTCTATTCCTAAAAAGATGCTGTGAACAGAATTACAAAATACTATCGGATTAATGATCCGAAACTCATAAAACAACAAATAATACACTGGCTCAATCAGTATGCTGTTTGTTGTTTTTTTGATAATCACCAATACCAGCACGCCCAACATAATTTTGAAATGCTGGCTGCAGCCGGAATTGTTTCAGAAACCGGTAAAAATAGTGTCATTGCTGACATAGATTACTGGTTAGCAGAACGTAACGACTGGATATTTGGACATTTGAATTACAATTTAAAGAACCAACTTTTTAAAGGTTTTAATTCAGACCAAAAAGCCACTATACCTTTTCCTGAATTTTATTTTTTTCAACCTGAAGTGGTTTGTACCATACAGAATGCCACACTAAGTATCCATTCTGCCACCTCAAATCCGGATGATATTTTTAATCAGATACAATCCATGCCGGCATCTTACACAATACCGGTTCAACAAACTGCACACTTCATCCCGGGTATTTCAAAAGAAACCTATTGCAACATTATTGAACAGTTATTACAGCACATACACCGTGGCGATTGTTATGAAATTAATTATTGCCAGGAATGGATAGCTCCCAATGCACAAATAGACCCATTTGCAGCATATCGTGTATTAAGCAAGGTATCGCCTGCACCTTTTGGCGCATTTTATAAGCTACAACATTTATACCTGCTTTGCTCCAGCCCCGAACGATATTTGTTAAAAAAAGGAAACCGGTTATTTTCATCACCCATTAAAGGCACTATTGCCAGAAATACCAATATTCCTGCAATAGATGAGGCCTTAAAACAAAACCTGCTTCAATCAGCCAAAGAACGAAGCGAGAATGTGATGATTGTTGATTTGGTAAGAAACGATTTCAGCCGTATATGCAAAGCCGGTACAGTTAGTGTTACGGAATTATTTGGCATTTATACCTATCCCCAAGTACATCAAATGATTAGTACCATTACCGGACAATTAAAAAACAACCTTACATTCACCGAAATTTTAAAGGCTACTTTCCCAATGGGTTCCATGACAGGTGCACCTAAAGAAAGGGTGATGCAGTTAACTGAACAATATGAATGTTTTAATAGAGGTTTATATGCCGGCAGTGTGGGCTATTTTACTCCTGAAAAAGATTTTGATTTTAATGTGGTAATAAGAAGTTTGCAATACGATACACAACAGCAACTACTCAGTTATGCCGTAGGCAGTGGTATTACTGCGGGTAGTGTACCCGAACAGGAATATGAAGAATGTTTATTAAAAGCATCTGCTATGGCTGCGTTGTTTAATACGCGACCGGGCTACCCAGTAACAACTGCTGAATAGATTGTTCCAGAATTTGTTGTTTCGTTGCTTCAAACAAATTTTTTTTCTCTTTAGGCAAATACATAATATATTTTTTTCCGGATGCCAGTTGCGCTGCAAATCCCGGATTCAGCTGGTTAAAATAAGCAGGTAATATTTGAAGCTGTTTACAAATTAATGCAGCATTGTACCGCCCACTTATTTCTACAGAACAAAGGGTACTATCGGCACTGGTGATTGCAGTTCGCTGTTCAGCAGGTACATTAAAATATTGCTGCACCTCTTGGGCAGTTAAGGTAGTTACTCCTCCGTTATTTTCAAATATATAATGGGTAGCAATATATTTTTTTACGTGATTACGGGTTTCTTCAGGCAAAAAATATTGTATATCCCAAAAGCTTTTGCTTTTTGCTTTTTCAATAGCCTGCTTTACTCTTCCTACCCCACCATTATAGGCAGCAACTACCAGAAGCCAATCTCCAAATTCGGCATACAACTCTTTTAATAATTTGGCAGCAACTTCAGTACTTTTAATAAAATCAGTTCGTTCATCTACATATTTATTATTTTTCAAGCCAAACCGTTGTGCTTCATAGGGCATTAACTGCCAGGGTCCTACTGCTCCGGCCCATGATACAAGATTGGGTTGTAAATGACTCTCAATTACACTCAGGTATTTCAACGTAACTGGTACTCCGTTAGCACTCAAAATATGGTCATACAAATCAAAATAGGGCTTAGCCCAAAACTTCATCAGCAGTAGTTCTTTGCTTTGCTTTTCACAGTACTCACTGTAAAATGAAACCATTTGGTGAGGAAGTGGAATATTCACAAAAGCATGACCAGAAGGTATTTGCAACAGGGTTTGAAAAGTATCCACCGGTGTTACAACAGTATCGAACAAATGAGAAGGATTTGCTGCAAGTGTATTTACCGGATTACACAATATACAAAACAGTAGCAACGGGTAACAATAATGTTGCTTTATTTTCCGGATACACTGATTCATATTGCAGGATACTTAAACCAATGTTGGTGATAAAATTTATAGCAACAATTAATTCAAATGCGAAAGGTAATTACCCAATACCATAAGTTCGGTTTCTTTAAATTGGGGCATCATTACCTGCATACCAAAGGGCAAACCATTGCTGTGTTGAAACAAAGGCAAAGATACGCCGGGAATACCCACTAAATTGGCATATACAGTGTATATATCAGCCAAATACATTTCTACAGGATTGTTTCTTTTTTCACCTATCTTGAAGGCTGTACCCGGTACGGTGGGTGAAATGATAGCCTGATAATGCTCAAAAATATGGTCATTTTGTTCAACTAATAAACGTCTGAGTTGCTGTGCTTTACTAAAATAGGCATCATAATAACCGGCACTTAATACAAAAGTACCCAATAGAATACGACGTTGCACTTCTTTTCCGAAACCCTGGCTGCGTGATTTTTTATATAATGCAGTCAGGTCATCCTGTGCTGCCAAATCTGCCCGATAGCCATATTTTACCCCATCGTAACGTGATAAGTTACTGGAAGCTTCTGCAGTAGTTAAAACATAGTAAGTAGGTACCACATATTTTAGTAAAGGGAAATCAACCGGCTCTATAATGTGACCCTGTAAACGTAGCTTCTCAACACACTGGTGGAACGCCTTTGCTATTTCAGGATCTAAACCCGGATGTTCCAGCGCTTCTTTAAAATAGGCAATTTTAAAAGGTTCCTGTAGACTGCTTATACTGCTTTTTTGCAACAGATCGCTGTAGGCCGGAACAGGTTCTGCAGAAACAGTACTATCGTAGGCATCTTCTCCTGCAATTACTTCAAGCACCCTTGCAGTATCTTGCAAATGTTTGGAAAAAATACCAATCTGATCAAAGGATGAAGCATAAGCAATTAACCCATGCCTTGAAATTCGGCCGTAGGTAGGTTTAAACCCAACAATCCCACACCAATCGGCCGGCTGGCGTACAGAGCCTCCGGTATCACTTCCCAGACTTACCATACACATATCTGCCTGAACGGCTACAGCAGAACCACCGGAAGAACCACCGGGTACTTTGGTAATATCTGCAGCATTTTGAACAGGGCCATAAGCTGAATTTTCATTGGTACTGCCCATGGCAAATTCATCGCAATTATTGCGACCTATAATAATGGCACCTGCTTCAATTAATCGTTCAACTGCAGTAGCGGAATATAGTGAGGAGAAATTATTTAGAATGAGTGAGCCTGCAGTAACAGTATGATTGCAGTAACAAATTACATCTTTCAATGCAACCACTACCCCATGTAAATGACTCATTGTTTTGCCTGCCATTCGTTCAGAATCTAAAAAGGAAGCGCGGTCAAGCGCTTCTTTTTCATAAACTTCTATAAATGCGTTAAGGGAAGATTTTTTGCCAATATTGTCCAAATAATGTTGAACAGCCTCCACACAAGTAGTAGTGCCATTCAATAAATCATTGTGGTATTGAGCAATAGTGGTAAATGTAAACAAAACCCGTTACAGATATTGGTGGTTAATAATTACTTTGCAGCAGTTTCAGAGTCTTTTTCTTTCATTCCTTCCTGAAGTTCTCTTTTTACATTGTCTTTTGCATCATTAAACTCACGAATACCTTTTCCCAAACCACGCATAAATTCCGGTATTTTTTTTCCACCGAATAATACCAGGATTGCAATTAAAATAATAATCAGTTCGGGCATTCCTAAATTAGCCATAAAAAATTGATTTAAGAAGGTAAAGTTAGTACAAATTATTGTACCAAACATTAAGTTATCAAATAGAGGGATTAAGACTGCATAAAAAAGCGGAAGTTTAACAACTCCCGCTTAAATATTTGAATAATTTGACTAGAAACGTTTTTCTTTAATACGGGCACTTTTACCGCTACGTTCTCTTAAATAGAACAATTTAGCTCTGCGTACTTTTCCTTTTTTGTTTAAAACAATGGAATCGATATTGGGAGAGAAGAAAGGGAACAATCTTTCCACACCTACCCCATCAGAAATTTTGCGTACGGTAAAAGTTGCAGTAGCACCTGTGCCCTGCATTTTTAACACATCACCACGAAAACTCTGAATACGCTCTTTACCACCTTCTACAATTTTATAGTTAACGGTAATATTATCACCACTTTTAAATTTGGGATATTCTTTTTTGGCAATTAACTGCTCGTGTACGAATTGAACTGCTTCGCTCATAACTTTAATTTTTGCGGACGGCAAAGGTAACAGAAAATTTTAAATTTCAAACCAGAATTTATAAATAATTTATCTGGCTACATTAATGGCCCTTTTTTCGCGGATAACGGTTACTTTTATTTGCCCGGGATACGTCATTTCGGTTTGTATTTTTTGGGCTATTTCAAAGCTTAATTTATCACTATCACCATCAGACACTTTATCGGCCTCTACAATTACCCGTAACTCTCTTCCGGCTTGTATGGCATAAGCCTTTTCCACACCGGGATATGCCTGAGCCAGATTTTCAAGGTCTTTAATCCGCTGAATGTATTGCTGCATCATTTCGCGGCGTGCGCCCGGGCGTGCGCCACTAATAGCATCACAAGCCTGTACAATAGGAGAAATAACATACAACATTTCCATTTCATCGTGGTGGGCACCAATGGCATTCACTACTGCAGGGTTTTCGCCATATTTCTCGGCTAATTTGGCACCCAGTAATGCGTGGCTTAGTTCGGTTTCTTCGTCGGGCACTTTACCAATATCGTGTAACAACCCTGCCCGTTTTGCCAATTTGGGGTTCAGCCCTAATTCGCTGGCCATAATGGCACATAAATTGGCTGTTTCCCTGCTATGCATCAGCAGGTTTTGGCCATAGGATGAGCGAAAACGCATTTTCCCCACTATCCGAACTAATTCTTTATGCAACCCATGAATGCCTAATTCAATGACTGTCCTTTCACCAATTTCAATAATTTGCTCTTCTAACTGACGACGGGTTTTTTCAACCACTTCTTCAATACGTGCGGGGTGAATACGGCCGTCGGCAATTAGGCGTTGTAAACTTAAGCGGGCAATTTCTCTTCTTAACGGATCGTAAGATGATAATACAATTGCTTCCGGCGTATCATCAACAATTAAATCAACCCCAGTTGCAGCCTCAATAGCCCGGATATTTCTGCCTTCGCGACCAATAATCTGTCCTTTAATTTCGTCTGATTCCAAATTAAATACAGAAACTGTATTTTCAATGGTTTGCTCGGCAGCAGTGCGTTGTATGGATTGAATAACAATTTTGCGAGCTTCTTTATTGGCTTTTAAGCGAGCTTCTTCAATAATTTCCTGCTGCAAACCCAATGCCTGTGTTTGGGCTTCTGATTTCAGGCTTTCAATTAATTGTGCCTTTGCCTCTTCAGCCGATAAGGCAGCAATTTTTTCTAAACGGCGGATGTGTTCCTCCTGGTGTTTTTCCAGTTCGGTACGTTTTTGATTTACCACCTCAATCTGCCTGTTTAAATTGGCTTTAATCACTTCATTTTCTTTCAATTGCTTATCTAAAGCCTGTTCTTTTTGATTGATGGCAATTTCTTTTTGTTTGATACGTGCTTCAGCTTCGCCTAATTTTCGGTTACGCTCCAGCACGTCTTTATCGTATTCTGATTTTAGCTGAACAAATTTTTCTTTGACCTCTAATAATTTTTCTTTTTTAATATTTTCGGCTTTCAGCTCGGCTTCTTTCAAAATAGATTGTGCCTGAAAATTGGCTTCTTCTAATTTGCTTTTGGTATTTTTCGAGAATAATAACTTACCCGCAAGTACACCTGCAATTAAAGCAAGTAAACCAATTATAATGTATATAACTGTTTGGTCCATTTTGTTTGATATTTTTTAAATTAAACGCTGTCATTTTGCTTCCTCTAACTATCAAATGGATAATTTTAGTGAAGTTAATTTGCGAAGATAAATAAATTAAGTGAGTGATGGCGAACCTATAATCACTTCTTTATGAATGATTTTATAGGTTCATGAGCGCTTTGGTTTAAATACCCGTCAATCATGGCTTCTAATTGCTGTAATGATTCCATAATGGTTTGTTCTTCGGCCATGATGGGCAGGGGCATTTGGGTTTGTTCGGTTGCCAGCCACAGTAAAACCATAGCTACATAATCCTGCATATCTTTCCCTGCAAAAGCCTGTTTATATTCTTTTATTTTTTCATTAATAATTTTTACGGTCTTACGCAGCACTGCTTCATCATCGGGATGAATTTTGATTCGGTAATTCCTATCAGCAATAATAATATTTACGGTAATGAGTTGCTCCATTTCAGGCAGATTTTAATACAGCCAGCCAATGCTCAATTTCTTTGAGATAGCTGTTTACTTTGGTGGCTAATTCTTTTTTATCTGCATCATTCCAGGTATCTACTCCTATTTGCAATGCAGCTTTTGACTGTTCTAACTGTTCAATTTTTTGTGTTAATTCCATTTTAGCTGTATTGGCTTCGTGCAATTCCTGTTTTAATTGCTGGTTTTCTTTGGCTAACTTTTGTGCATACAGCCACAAATCCTGCATTTTTTGCTGTATCCGGCTTATTTGTTGGCTTAACTCCTGCATACTGGTGTTTATTTTCTGATAATAGCATTGGCCTCTGTTTCAAATGCCTGCATCAAAGACTGCATCATACTGTCAATCTCTTTATCGGTCAATGTTTTTTCTTCATCTAAAAAAGTAAAATTAATAGCCATTGATTTTTTATCTTTTCCCAATTTTTCATTTTCAAACACATCAAATAAATTCATTTGCTGCAAACGGAGCAACTTCATTTTATTTACAATGCTTTCCAATAATTGATAGGTGGTATTAACAGGAACAATCATAGCCAAATCGCGTTGTACGGCAGGGAATTTTGGTACTTCTTTATAAATAATAGCCGCATTTTTCTTTAATGCCAGTAATGCGCCAAAATCTATATCAATAAAAAGTACGGTTTGTTTTATATCAAATCGTTCGGTGAATGAAGGCGGCACCATTTCAACAATCCCAATTTGTTTTTTACCAACGCAAATTTTCAATTTGGCATGGGTACCCTCTGTTGCTTTCCACTGTACCTCTGCAATGCCGCACCATTGCATAATAGCCCGTGCAATGCCCTTAGCTTCAAAAAAATCGGCAGGTTTGGTTTGCAGTTTCCAGTTATCCTCTAATAATTTTCCGGTTAAGTATAATGACAGATGTTCTGTTTCCACGTATTTCCCCACTCCTTCTGTAGCATAGATTTTACCAAACTCAAATAAACGAAGCCGGTTGCTTTTTCTGTTGATGTTATAGGATATAATTTCCAGGCCGGTTTCTAACATGCCAGGGCGCATTACATCTAATTCGGCACTCAGGTTATTCATCATTTGCACGGTATGCTGTAATACTTCAACGGTAAAGTAGCGGCTATTGGTAATAGAATTGGTAACAATTTCATGGTATCCCAGCCCGGCCAAATAGTGAGCAATTTTTTCGCGAAGCTGTTCTTTTAAACCCAAAGTTTCAATAGACGGCGAAATGGTGATGGAAGTGGGAATATCTATATTATCCAACCCATCAATTCGCAACACTTCTTCTACTATATCAGCCGGCAGGCTAATATCTGGCTTATTAAATGGAACGGATATCCATAGTTCATCAATCCCCTCTTTTAACACTTCAAAACCAAGTGCTGTTAATATTCTTTTAACGGTATCTGGATGATAATTTTTACCACTTAACTTTTTTAAATAATGGTATTTAATGGCAATTTCCTTTTTTACTGCGGGTTGCGGATATACATCTACAATATCAGAACTGATGCTGCCTCCGGCTATTTCTTTTATTAACAAAGCAGCTCTTTTTAACACCTGAACAGTATTGGATATATCAATTCCTTTTTCAAAGCGGATGGCTGCATCAGTGCGTAACTGATGAGTGAGTGATGTTTTACGGATGTATGTGGCATTAAAGCAGGCACTCTCTATAAAAATATTAGTAGTTGTTTCCGAAACACCACTGGCGGCACCGCCAAATACACCGGCTATGCACATGGGTTCACCGGCTCCATTGCAAATCATTAAATCAGATGCATGCAATTTCCTCTCCTTTCCATCCAACGTAATAAAAGCGGTATTCTCTGGTAAGGTTTTTACAATAATGGCTTTACCCTGAATGGCCTTTACATCAAATGCATGTAATGGTTGTCCGGTTTCGTGTAATATAAAATTGGTAATATCTACCACATTATTAATAGAACGGATGCCAATTGACTGTAAGCTGTCTTTTAACCACTGGGGCGATGGGCCAACTTTAACACCGCTGATGGTAACACCACTATAGCGTGGACATGCTGATTCATTTTCAATGGTTACAGCAATGGGTAATGATTTTTCATCCGGCTTAAACGAATTATTGAATGGTAGTTTAACTTTTACTTCTTTTTTTTGATGGTGACTTAAATACGCACATACATCTTTTGCAACACCCAAATGGCTCATGGCATCCATGCGGTTGGGGGTTAGTCCAATTTCAAAAACAATATCACTATAAGGCTGAAAAAAATCAGCAACCGGTGCACCTGGAACGGCATCATGTGGCAATACAATAATACCTGCGTGGCTGGTACCTATACCAATTTCATCTTCGGCACAAATCATACCCTGGCTTTCAACACCACGAATTTTAGCTACTTTCATGGTTATCGGGGTGGCATTTACAGGATAGATGGTAGTACCTACAGGAGCTATCACTACTTTTTGCCCGGCTGCTACATTTTGTGCACCACAAACAATTTGTAAAGGATGCCCGGCACCAATATTTACGGTAGTTAATTTTAATTTATCGGCATTGGGATGCTGCTCGCAGGTTAGTACCTCCCCTGTAATAATGCCCTGCAATCCGCCTGGTACTGTTTCAAATTTTGAAAATTTTTCTACTTCAAGCCCTATAGAAGTTAATATTGCAGAAAGTTTTTCCGGTTCAATTGTTTTAGGTAAATACTTACTCAACCAGTTATAACTAATCGTCATATATCCTTAAATTAATTTGCTGTGTAATAAGCGCAAATATACTTGTTGCAGCCGGCAACTTAAACTTTTAAAACCGGTTTCAGAATT
This sequence comes from Hydrotalea sp. AMD, assembly GCF_004100315.1. Taxonomy (NCBI): domain Bacteria; kingdom Pseudomonadati; phylum Bacteroidota; class Chitinophagia; order Chitinophagales; family Chitinophagaceae; genus Hydrotalea; species Hydrotalea sp. AMD. Next base: position 194,956 of record NZ_SCKY01000006.1, read on the forward strand.
CTCGGTAATTAGGTTCAGCATTTTGCAGCTATTAATTTTTTTTACAAAAGCTGACTTACATTTAACAAAGACAAATGTTACCCTGCTTACACAGATATTTTTGTAGCACTACTATGTTTTTGGCAATTACAAAATAAGTAGCAATACACCAATTTTTCGGCTGTTTTTCTTTATACACAAGCCATGTTCATTTCCCGTACGGAAAAATTGTTTTTTGTGCACATACTACAAAAAACTGTGGAATAACCCCGAAATTTGTGTGTATAAGCACAATTATACTGTGAATGAAAAGTGGACGAAAAAGGATAAAAATTAAAGTCTGAAAATAGGGCGGGAACGATTTTCAACCATTATATTCGCAACCCTACTTGCCCAGGTAACAATTTCTTAACATAGCTATCCTGTTTCAAGCAGGCGGAAAACAAACTGTTTTACAATTTCAAATGGCCCATTATTATGGAGATTTCTAACATTAACAGAGATAAAAAAAGAAGAAAAACCACTGCCGATTTAAGCACCATGGTATTTGGCAAAATACCCCCACAGGCCAGAGAATTAGAAGAAGCAGTGTTGGGTGCCATTATGCTGGAAAAAAGTGCTTTCGACAGTTTAATAGATACCAATCTTAAACCCGAATGTTTTTATGTAGAAGCACATCAAATCATTTTTACTGCCATGCAAGATATGCAGCAGCGTGGTGTGCCCATCGATATTTTAACGGTGGTGGAAGAATTGAAAAGGAAAGAACAATTAGAAATAGTTGGAGGCCCTTATTTCATTACTAAATTAACCAATGCAGTAGTTAGTACAGCCCATATTGACGCCCATGCCCGTATTATTTTGCAAAAATTTATTCAACGCGAATTAATTAGAATCAGTGGCGAAATTATTGGTGATGCTTATGAAGACAGCACTGATGTATTTGATTTGCTGGATGATAGTGAAACCAAAATGTTTAACATCACCAATAATTACCTCAAAAAGAATTTTGAAGATATTGGTAATGTATTAGCCAAAACCATTAACAGAATTGATGAGTTAAGAACCAGAAAAGAAGATATTTCCGGCGTACCCAGCGGCTTTAACTCATTGGATCGCATTACCTACGGTTGGCAATCAACCGATTTAATTATTCTGGCAGCCAGACCATCTGTAGGTAAAACAGCATTTGCATTAAACCTTGCCCGTAATGCCGCTTTAAACCCCATTAAACCGGTTGGGGTTGGTTTCTTTAGCCTTGAGATGAGTGCTTCACAATTGGTACAACGTATTTTAAGTGCTGAAAGTGAAATACCAATTGAAAAAATTTCCAGAGGTAAATTAGAAGACTACGAATACCAGCAATTGCATACCAAAGGTATTAAACGATTAGAGAAAGCACCATTGTTTATAGATGATACGGCAGCACTCAATATTTTTGAATTTAGAGCCAAAGCAAGACGATTAGTGAACAAACACAATGTAGGTTTAATTATTATTGACTACCTGCAGTTAATGAGCGGTACTGGCGATAGAAATGGGAACCGCGAACAGGAAATCAGCACCATTTCACGCAACTTAAAAGCATTGGCCAAAGAGCTGGGCATTCCCATTATTGCCCTTTCACAGTTAAGCCGTGCCGTAGAAACCAGAAAAGAAAGCAAAATGCCACAGCTAAGCGATTTGAGAGAATCGGGTGCCATTGAGCAAGATGCAGATATGGTAATGTTTATTTACAGGCCCGAATATTATGAAATTGGCGCAAACGAAATGGGCGAAAGCACAAAAGGTGAAACGCATATCAGAATTGCCAAACATAGAAATGGTTCATTAGAAACCATTAAATTAAAAGCCCTGTTGGAAATTCAAAAATTTGAAGAAGTGGATGAGTCTGGCTTTCAAGGTGGTAACTGGAAACAATTAAAACCCGGTGCTGTTCCTCCACCCGGTAGTGGTAATGATGGCGGTAAATTATATATTCAAAAAGGTAGTAAAATGAACGGGGGCGATTTTGACGAAGGTTTTGAAGAACCACCTTTCTAATCACACAGCTAAAATTGTTGACATAAAAAAAGAGGCACCCCATTTGAAGCGCCTTTTTTGTATTGACTCAACCCAAAAATTTGTCCTTTATTTCCAAGGTACCAGATAAGCCACAGTAAAACCAATTACACTATTGGCAAAGCGGGTGCTTCCTGTTGGGTATATATTGCCAAACCCATTGGTTAAGGTGGCTTTGAACTCAAATTGATGGTATGCCAAACCAACCAACACATCATACCCAAAATCAAGCGGCTTTACATAAGTTGTGCCCGATGTATAATAAGGATTATTAGAGAATTTTACTTTATTATTTACAACAGTAGTATTACCTGAAATCTCTTCATCTGTACCTTTTTCTGTACCTGAAATGCCTACTGCACCATAAAAACCGGCACCAACCAGAGCCTTCAGTGTTTTGTTGAGTGGAATACTATATTGTAAATTCAAGGGAATTTGTATATAATTAAACTTAGAGGTAGTACTGGCACCCGTAGTAGCAAAAACAGTTTTGTCTTTCCTGCCACCTTTTTGGAAGAAGATTAAACCCGAGCTGGCAGAGAAATGTTTATTCAATGTTTGTTCAGCAACAATACCAGCCTGAAATGTAGGGATTCGGGAAAGATTAAAATACTGAATATCACTTCCTTGATCAATGAATCCACTGGTATTATACCCAACTTCTACCCCTAATTTTAATTGGGCAAATGATGCGGTTGTACATAGGCAAAAGATAATTAAAAAGAATTTCCTCATAAATTTTTATTTATTAATAGAGTGCAAAAGAACATCAAAGGCTGCGAAGTTATGCGTAAAAAAATGTTAACAGTTGCCCATATTTTCAAATATTAAAAGCAAGAAGTACAACTTTTTTAAAGAAATTTGATTCGCAAAATTGCGTAACCATAAGTGCCGGCGCCTTATTTCATACCAAAAAATCATTGATAAATGGTATTGCCTGCATCGTAAATAACATCTATTTTTATCAAAATTTAATTTTTTCTTCAACCTATATAGCATGGATTTGCCTTATTTCTTTGAGCAGGTGCTTCCAAATAAGCATCAAACTATCCGCTTAAGTGCAGAAACACATAAACACAGTGCACAGGTACTTCGCATGAAACCAGGTGATGGCTTATTACTTACCAATGGCAATGGCTTACTTTGTAAAGCCACTATATCAGAAACCGATAAAAAACAAACACTGGTTACCATTACTGAGCAGGTACAACACCCCCAACCTGAAAGAAAAATTTCAATTGGCCTTTCCTTATTAAAAAATGCAGGACGATTTGAATGGTTTTTAGAAAAAGCAACTGAACTGGGTGTTTATGAAATTATTCCCCTGCTCTGCAAACGAACCGAAAAACAACATTTTAGATACGAAAGAATGCAACAAATTACCATTGCGGCTATGTTGCAAAGTAAACAAACTCGGCTGCCGGTTTTACAGCAACCCACTACCGTTTACAGCGTTTTATCACAACAAAAAAATAGTTGCAAACTAATTGCGCATTGCCACGAAGGGCATAAACAAACCATCCAAAAATTTCATTCGGAAAAAGAAATATGTATTTTAATTGGCCCCGAAGGCGATTTTACTGAAGAAGAAGTAGCACAAGCCATACAACAGCAATTTATACCCATTACTTTAGGTACCACCCGGCTAAGAACCGAAACCGCAGGAATAGTGGCCGCAACATTATCTATTTTGAACTAATTGAAATTATGCATAAAATCTACTCCTTATTTTTATTGAACAAACAGAACTTTCTCAAACTATTGAAACCCTACCGCTTGTTCATCATAAAAAAACCTCAACAAATTTCAAATACAAAATTAATCTGCCGGTTAAGCGCTATTGCAATGCTATTCAGCATTTGTTGCTTCAACACCTCCTGCCATTCAGGCAAAACAAAAGAAGTATTACGCGATACTTCAATTACCTACCATACTTCGTACAACAATTTGTTTTTCGACAGCATGCACCTGCAGGCTTTTTTAGATACGAATCCTGACTTACAAAAATTTACAACCCAATACAACGATTTTTATAAACAAAGAAATTTTGAATATGCCTGGTTCGACAGTACCAGCGTGGCAGAGCAGGCTGCTAATTTTATGAACCTGCTAAATAACAGTATTACCCATTTACAAGACAGTAGTCTGTACAATAAAAAACTTGTAACCAGTTATAATGAAATATTACAACACAAAAACAAGGTTTCCAGACAAAATATTTTGAATACAGAATTACTGTTAACCGGACAGTTTTTTGCTTATGCTGCACAAACGTACAAAGGCAGCGATATTGATGCAACCACACTTGGATGGTTTATACCGAGAAAAAAAGTTGACTTAACTGCTTTGTTAGATTCCACCATTAAATATAAAAATGCAGCACCTTATATTCCGCTGAACAATCAATACAACCAATTAGAATCATTTTTGGAAAAATATATCAGCTTACAAAAAAACTATCCTACAGATAGCATTCCCTGCCCTTCTAAATTATTGAAACTTTACCAGGCAAATGAAATTATACCAACAATTAAGTACCGCTTGTTTTTACTCGGCGATTTATCTCATAACGATTCTACCAATTTGTTTGACAGCAGCCTACTGATAGCCGTAAAACATTTTCAAAAAAGAATGGGATTGTTAGAAGATGGCGTAATTGGGAAGAACATGATAGAACAATTAAATGTGCCCATTGCCGAACGCATCAGGCAAATTTTGGTAAACTTAGAACGCATCAGATGGATGCCAGCAGATAGTGACAGTGATTACATTATTGTAAACATTCCCGAATACAAATTGCATGTTTATCATGATGGGAAAACATTGTTTAACATGAATGTTATTGTAGGAAAAACCACCAACAATACCGTTATTTTTAATGGAAAATTGAAATATATTGTTTTTAGCCCTTATTGGAATGTACCACCCAGTATTGTACAAAAAGAAATTTTGCCGGGTATGAAAAAAGATCCCAACTATCTGGCAAAAAACAATATGGAAATAACCGGTACCAGCAATGGATTACCCATTGTTCGGCAAAAACCAGGACCCGGAAACTCATTGGGTTTGGTGAAGTTTTTATTTCCCAACAATTTCGATATTTACTTACACGATACCCCCAACCATGAATTATTTGATGCCACAACACGCACATTTAGTCATGGTTGTATCCGCATCAGTAATCCTAAAAAATTTGCACAATATTTATTAAGTGCAGATACGGCGAGTGTTTATACGAATAAAGTAATTGACAGCCTGATGCATTTAAGCAAGGAAAAATGGGTAAGCTTACCCCAACCGATACCTGTTTATATTGTTTATTTTACTGCCTGGGTAGATGCCGATGGGCAATTAAACTTTAGAAAAGATATTTATGGCCATGATGCCAGAATGAAAGAGAAGCTTTTTATGAAACAGGAAAAAAAATAAAATTTCGGCCTCTTAATTGCTCTTTTTTCCTGACACCCAATGCATAAAATGTGCAGTTAATAATAAATTAATGGTTTTGGAATATAAAAAACCGTAATTTCAAAAAACTTAATTTTTATGCATTGGAGAAAATTCAATGGAGAAAACATCCATCTTCCCATCAAAAAAGCGGTGGAAGAAGCCATTAAAAAAGAAAGAGCAAACGGCACGCGGTTAAAAGTATGCATTGGTACCGACAGCCAGGTAAAAGGAGAAGATACCGAATTTGCAACTGTAATTGTTTTTTTAAGGGAACACAACGGTGGTTTTATGTACATCCACAATGAAAAAACCAAGCAGAAATTTCACATCAAAGAGCGCATGTTACAGGAAGTAGCCAAAAGTATTGAAGTGGCTTATGAGCTTTGCGATTTGTTTATTGCCTGGGATGTTGAAATGGAAGTACATGCAGACATTAATACCAATCCCGGTTTTAAAAGTAATGATGCTTTAAAAGAAGCAATGGGTTACATTCTCGGAATGGGCTTTGCATTTAAAGCCAAACCCGAAGCCTTTGCCAGTAGTTGTTGTGCCGACAAAGTGGTGAATTAATATTCATCCTTTACTACAAATTTGTTTTCAGCAACTATAAAAGTTGTTGTGGCAAATGCACCGCTTTACTTTACAAAAATTACCTATTCTATCTAATCATCTCATTCTCTGCAGCTCTTAAATTATTTTGTTCAATAAAAAGTAGTACTTCTTCTCTGCCGGTTTTCTTCTCGGCACTGGTTATAAAAACCTGTGGCAAAAATTGCCAGGTTGACTTTAAAGTATCTATAAACAATTGCACGTTTCTGGAAACTACACCCGGTTTTTCTTTATCGGCCTTTGTAAAAATAAGGCTAAAAGGCACTTCCCATTTGTCTAACTGATTCACAAATTCAAGATCATTTTTTTGTGGTGCATGCCTGCTATCTATCAACACCATTACCTGCAATAAATTAGGCCGTTTTCGCAAATAATTTTCAATCATCTGCTCCCATCGCCTTCTATCGGTTTGTGAGCGTTTTGCATAACCATACCCCGGCAAATCAACCACATACCATTGCTGCTTTTGCTTTTGCCTGGTACTGCTTTCCACTAAAAAATGGTTAATCAGTTGTGTTTTGCCGGGTGTTGCCGATGTTTTGGCTAGGCTTTTTTGCCCGGTAAGCATATTGATTAGGGAAGATTTACCTACATTACTTCGGCCAATAAATGCATATTCCGGTTTATCGGCCGGTGGACACTTATCGAATGAAGGAGAAGAAATAAGATATTTTGCTGTATGAATAATCATGCTGCAAAATACAATAAAAAAAGGCCAACAGTTATAAAACTGTAAGTCCAATTTATGAAGATATGAAATGGTTGTACTATTTTTTACGTTTGGGCATTACCAAACTATCTGCAGGGTAGTGTGCTTTAATAGAATCGCGAACCGCATCAAACCAATTATACAGGGTTCCTTTTTCAGCATCCGTTAAAATTGCATCGCGATGAATGAGCGTATATGATTCTAAGGGCATTTCTCCTTCTTTAATTTGTTCCTTACAATCTTCCAATCGTTTATATTGTTTAGCCACTCGCATTGAAGTAAAATCACTGAAATTTAAATGCCGTTTTCCGGATTTTACATGGTCATCTAAAAACCAGGCTACCGGTTGAATATTGTTATACCAAGGGTAACGGGTATTATTGGAATGACAATCATAACAAGCCTTTGAAAGAATTGCTTCTACATTTTGTGAAACTGGATAATGCAATTTAATATCAGCAGGCAATGTCTCAACTGACTGGTTTTTAGCCGGGCGAATAAATTGAATAATGATAAATATACCTAACAAAACCAGGATAAATCGAAGTATAATTTTTTTCATGTGTCGTATTTTTATAGATAAAGTTTTTAAATCATTTAATCATCCCGACCATTTTATCATTCAACTCATCTTCCTTCAAGCAATTTTATAAAACAATGCTGCACGCTAAAATCAAAAGGTGCAGCATTATCATTGCTTTGCTAAAAATAAGTATTCCCTTTAATCAATCAAAATATTGCCTGTCATTTCTTTGGGAATAGGTAATTGCATCATTTTTAAAATGGTTGGAGCAATATCACCCAACTTACCGGGATGCAAATTTCCATGCCAGTTATTATCTATTACAAACAGTGGAACCAGATTTAAAGAATGTTGTGTATTCGGCGTTCCATCCTCATTAATCATGTTATCGGCATTACCATGATCGGCGGTAAGAAAAATAATATAATCTTGTTTTAATGCAGCTTCTACTACCCTTTTTACGCAGGCATCTACTGTTTCTACTGCTTTAATTACGGCAGAGAGTACCCCGGTATGTCCCACCATATCTGCATTGGCATAATTCAAACAAATAAAATCGGTATCACCTTTTTCTATTTCAGGAATGAGTTTATCTGTTAATTCAACTGCACTCATTTCAGGTTTTAAATCGTAAGTGGCCACTTTGGGCGAGGGTACCATAATACGTGATTCGCCCTCAAAGGGAACTTCCCTTCCCCCACTGAAAAAGAAAGTAACATGCGGATATTTTTCAGTTTCAGCAATTCTGATTTGTTTCTTTCCGGCAGCAGCCAATACTTCGCCCAAAGTATTGTTCAGATTATCATTTTCAAAAATAATATGTACATTATGAAAGGTTTTGTCATACTCCGTCATGGTAGTATAATCAATTTTCAAAGCATGCATGTTAAAGTCAGGATGATCGTTTTGGGTCAATACATCGGTAATTTCGCGGCATCGATCCGTTCTAAAATTAAAACAGATGGCCACATCACCATCCTGAATAGTTGCCACCGGTTTATCATTTTCAAAAATTACCGTGGGTTTAATAAATTCATCAGTAATATCTGCAGCATAAGATTGTTCGATGGCATGAACCGCACTGTTAGCCGTATTGCCTGTACCCATTACCATGGCATTGTAAGCTAATTGAATGCGCTCCCAACGTTTATCTCTATCCATGGCATAATACCTTCCGCTAACGGTGGCAATTTTACCTACGCTGGTTGTTAAAAATTGTTGCAGGTCTTGCATAAAGCCTAAACCGCTTTTCGGATCACAGTCGCGCCCATCAGTAAATGCATGAATATATACTTCTTTTAATCCGTTTTCTTTACAAACATTGCATATTGCTTTTAAATGACTAATGTGGCTATGCACACCGCCATCGCTTACCAAACCCAGCAAATGCAAAGGTTTTTGTGCATTTTTGGCTTTTGAAATAGCTGCCAGCAGGTGTGCATTTTTGGCAAATGATCCATCGCGAATAGCTACATTTATACGCTGTAATTCCTGATAAACAATACGGCCAGCTCCTAAATTAAGATGCCCTACTTCACTATTGCCCATTTGTCCATCAGGCAACCCTACTGCTTCACCACAGGTTACTAAAGTTGTATGCGGATATTGATTGTACAAGGAGGTTACAAATGGCACATTGGCCTGTTGAATGGCATCGGCATGTTTATTCTTTCCGAGCCCCCATCCATCCATAATAATTAGTATTGCTTTCTTGCTCATAGCTACAAAGGTACTCAATTTGTTATTTCACCTTCCTACCCCTAACTTTAACTTTCGTTAAACATTTTATTTGGCATGTTTTTAGTGTAGGTTATATTATAAATTCAGTGTTATGAAAAAACTTTTATTGTTAATGGGTTTAGGAGTGGTTATGGCTTCTTTTACCTTTCAGAGTGATGTATCGGAAATTGTGAACGCCCTGAAGAGTGCCAATGCAGAAAGTGTATCCGGTTATTTTGACAGTTATATAGATTTAACCCTACCCGGTAAAGAAGAAGTTAAAAATATAGGGAAAAATCAGGCAGGGATTGCATTAAGAACATTTTTTAATGATGCCGGCATTCAAGGTTTTGAACTTACTTCACAACGGGAAGCCGGTACCACTATGTACATGGCCGGAAAATTAAATGGGAAAAACAGGGGATATAATATTACACTGTTATTAAGAAACAAAGATGGGCATCACCAAATTATATCCGTCCGAATAAATTAAAGCTTTTCTAAAACCATTCATATAAAGCTCTCTTAATTTTCGAGGGCTTTTTTTATGAAACATATTATATTGCCAACATGATAAATTTTGAAGAAAGATTAAACCATTTAATAATAGAAGCATTAAAAGAAGATATTGGTGATGGAGATCATACAACACTTTCGTGTATTGCAAAAGATGCTAAGGGTAAAGCCGTTTTAAAAATTAAGGAAGCAGGTATTTTAGCCGGGGTGGCAGTGGCACAAAAAATTTTTCATTTTGTTGAACCTGAAGCCGAATTTGAAATTTTTAAAGAAGATGGCACCGCTATGCTACCCGGTGATAGAGCATTTGAAGTAAACGCATCAGTACGCACTATTTTATCGTGCGAAAGATTAGTTTTGAATTGTATGCAACGGATGAGTGGAATTGCTACACTTACACATGCATTTGCAGAAAAAATAAAGCACTATCGTACGCAATTATTAGATACAAGAAAAACCACACCTAATTTCAGATTATTGGAAAAAGAAGCAGTGCGTATTGGTGGCGGTACCAACCACCGGTTTGGTTTATTTGATATGCTGATGTTGAAAGACAATCATATTGATTATGCCGGAGGAATTGAAAATGCCATTAACCGCTCTTGGCAATATGTACAACAACATCCGCATTTAAAAATTGAGATAGAAGCTCGAAATGTAAACGATGTAGCCACAATTTGTAAAGTAGGAAAAGGTAAAATTTTTAGAATATTATTAGACAATTTTACCCCTATTCAAATTGCTGAAGCATTACACATCATTCAACAGCAATTTGAAACTGAAGCCAGTGGTGGTATTCATTTAGAGAATATAGAAAGCTATGCGGCTACAGGAGTGGATTATATTAGTGTAGGCGGATTAATTCACCAGGCTAAAAGTGTGGATTTAAGTTTAAAAGCAATGTTGTTATGAACAAAAAAAACAAAACAGATATAAGAGGTTTTGTATACAGTACAGATCCGCAGTTTGAATTTGTACACAACAATGAAACGAAAGCAACACTGCCGCCGGAAAAACAAAAACTAACCATACATTTAGATACCAAGCACCGGGGCGGTAAAACTGTTACCATCATAAAAGGTTTTATTGGAACAGAGGATGATTGTGTTTTATTAGGCAAACAACTGAAACAATATTGTGGCACAGGTGGCAGTGTAAAAGATGCAGAAATCATTATTCAGGGCGACCAGCGCGATAAAATATTGCAATGGTTGCATAAATACAGCTATCAACTTTCTAAAAAAGCAGGCGGATGATACTGAATGCAACAGGTGCTATTTACTATTTTTATGTAATGCTTTTTGCAGCAGCATTCTTTGCATTGTTTTATGGCATTGCTGTTTTGTATAAAGCCGTACATCATAAAGCTGTTATTGCCATGGTTTGCATAACAGTAGTTTCGTTTTTTACCACTGGTAATATTCCAGTGAATTAACTTAACGTTCATTGTATTATAAATCCAAGGCCAACCGCAAACGCTCTTTCAACTCTTTTAATAAGGGATATTTTTCAGCCATTTTCTCAAAACGTTGCTTACTGTTCAACGAGAGTTGATCAGGTACTTCATCTGGAATCGTGTTTTCTACCAAAATATGAAAACGAATGCCTCTGTTATTGAATGCCTGCTGAATAAAATCGGTTAGCTGCATTTTTTCCTGTTCAATAAATTTTTGTTGCGTTAAAGCCTGAACGGTTACAGAAAAGCACACCTCATCTATCAGTTCTAATTTTGCCATTTTTAAGGTTCCAACGGTAGCAGGTTTTCCGCCATCTTGTTGCAGCTTTTCACAAAAATCATTCCAGCAGGCTTTTAATTTTTCTATCTGCAAATCTTCTGCTTCCTGCACCTGCAATACTTCAACATCTTCTTTTACTTTAGCCCTTAAAATATCTAAGAGATTTTTTTTATTATCTGTTTGTAGTGTTTGCTTGAGAATCTTTTTTTCAGCAGTAGTTTTAGGCTCCTGAACAACCGATTGCGGTAACGGCGCTGCAACAGGTGTAGCAGGACGCTCTTGCTCAATCATTAATTTTGCAGCGGGTGCATTTGTTGATTTTGGAGGATGGTATTGCGGAATGGTTTTTTGCTGCAATGCAAAAGGCCTATCCGTTATTTTTTTTTTTACAACCGACCCTTGTTCAGTAAATAGTTGTATGGCTTGTTGCAAAAAGCTGAGTTTAATGAGGCACAACTCCACATGCAGCCTTTTATTGCGGGCCATTTTAAACTGTATTTCTGCTTCATTCAAAATATTTAAGGCACTAATTAAATAAGAAGCATCTACTACATTGGCTGTAGCAGCATACTGTTCCTGCCTTCCTTCCAACACATCTAATAATACTGCAGCACGGGCATCTTTACACAGCAATAAATTTCTCATGAAAGAAGCAAAGCCATTCAGCACCAAATCGCCCTCAAAACCTTTTTGGTTAATTTCTTCATACAACAGCATGGCGCCAGCCATATCCTGTTTGTATAAGGCATCTAAGAGTTTAAAATAGTAATCGTCATCTAAAATATTAAGATGTTCTACCGTGTTTTGATAAGTTAACACCCCATTGGTAAAACTTACAATTTTGTCCAGAATACTCAAAGCATCCCGCATACATCCTTCACTTTTTTGAGCAATGAGTTGAAGAGCAGTTTTCTCGGCAGATATATTTTCTTTTTCAATAATTTCTTCTAAATGTTCCACCGTATCGATAATGGTAATTCGTTTAAAATCGAATATCTGGCAACGGGAAAGAATGGTGGGTAAAATTTTATGTTTTTCGGTTGTAGCCAGAATAAAAATGGCATAAGAAGGTGGCTCTTCTAGCGTTTTTAAAAAAGCATTGAAGGCACTGGTACTTAACATGTGTACCTCATCTACAATGTATACTTTGTATTTGCCTGCCTGCGGTGCAAAACGAACCTGATCAACCAGATTCCTGATATCTTCCACCGAATTATTACTGGCCGCATCTAATTCATGAATGTTCATTGAATTACCTGCATCAAAAGAAACGCAACTGGTACAGGTATTACAAGCCTCTCCTTCAGGGGTTGGATTGGTACAGTTAATGGTTTTAGCCATAATACGGGCACAAGTGGTTTTGCCTACTCCTCTTGGGCCACAAAACAAAAAAGAGTGCGCTATCTGATTGTTTTTAATTGCATTTTTTAAAGTGGTAGTAATATGTTTTTGGCCCACAACCATATTAAAATTTTGTGGGCGATACTTACGTGCCGAAACAATAAAATTTTCCATACAAATTGCAAGATAACAAATGCAATTTCAATCGGGGCAACAGAAAAAAGTTATGTGCAAAAATTAACCCTTCTTACACCCGATTTCACCGAAAAACACAATAAAAAAAATTATTTTTTTAAACCGGCAGCATTAAAATCCATCTGAAGGAACAAACAACAGATGATGCGGCAGAAAAAAGTAGGTTTTTTATTCATAATTGCAGTAATATTGGTGGGCATTTCCGGTTTTATATATGCAGGCCATCCACACCCGCCTAAAAAATTTCCCTACCTGCAAATGGGTTTTACGAAAGAACAGGCTGCTGCCTATTTGCTGAACAGATTTACATTTGGTCCAACGCCGGGCCAAGTTGATGCGGTTGCAAAAGAAGGCATTGAACACTGGTTTTACAGACAATTGGAGGGAAATGAAAATGATGCTGCCTTAGCAAACCGATTGCAGGCTTTACATCTTGATGCTGCCAATCTTTCATTAGAAGAAATGGCAAACACCTACCCCAATAATGGTGAAGTAGTGGCATTGGCAAGAAAGATGGGAGTGATAGAAAACGGGAACACTTCCTTCAGTAAACAAGCTTACCGCGAAAAACTAAAAGCTTTTATGCAGCAACAGGGCTATAAACTCATTGCTGAGTTAGAAAGGCAATTAATTGTACAAAAAATTATCAGAGCCGCATATAGCAACAACCAGTTGCAGGAAATATTAACTGATTTTTGGTTCAATCATTTTAACGTATCGCTCACCAAACCCAATTGCGCTCCTTATGTATTGGCTTATGAACGCGATGCCATACGACCACACATACTTGATAATTTTGATGTCTTATTGCTGGCTACAGCGCAGCATCCGGCCATGTTAACCTATTTAGACAATGCTCGTAGCGTTAGCAACAATAATCCGATGGAGGAAAAACGGTTAGAACACATGGCCAAAACACTAAACAATTTCAATACAGTATTGAAGAACCGTGCTTCGCAGGGATTAAATGAAAACTATGCAAGAGAAGTAATGGAGTTGCATACCATGGGTGTGGATGGTGGTTATACACAACAAGATGTAACAACTTTAGCCAAAATACTGACAGGATGGGGATTGTATCCTATGTTTAAAAATGGACCAGCCTATCAGCTCATGGAAAAGTCTTCACCGGAACAATTGGAAAAACGCGGCTTTGTTATACAAAATGGTTTTTTGTTCCGGCCAAATAAACACGATGATACACCCAAAACTTTTTTAGGAAAAAATTTCCCGGCCAATGGAGGTTATCAGGAAGGCATTACTGCTTTGGAAATAATGCTGGCACACCAACCCACTACTGCAAAATTTATAACAACAGCACTGGCAAAACATTTTGTAAGCGATACACCTTCTACAGCTTTAATCCAAAAAATGGCGCAGACTTTTTTAAAAACCAATGGCAATATAAAAAGCGTTTTAATTACCATGGTAAATAGTCCTGAATTTTGGAATCCAAATAATCAAAGAGCCAAAATCAAATCGCCTTTTGAACTAGCCATTAGTACCATTAGAGCTACGAATGCACAAGTAAACATGCCTTATCAAATTTTTTACTGGTGCAATAAAATGGGACAAAAATTTTATTATTATCAGGCCCCTACCGGATTTCCGGACAGAGCCGACTATTGGATTAACACCGGATCATTATTAAGCAGAATGAATTTTGGATTAGCTTTCGCATCACAAAAAATTTCCGGCATTACAGTAAACCTGGCTGCATTAAACAACAACCACGAACCTGAAAGTGTTGATGCTGCTTTACAAACCTATAGTGCCATACTGTTACCGGCCAGGGATAATACACAAAATATCCAACGCATTGCTGCTTTAATTCATGATGAAAACCTGAATAACAAAGTAGAACAGGCAGCTCAACAACAACCCAACAACAATAATGAACATGTTAAAGAAATGGAGTCCTACCATTCATTACAAACAATAGCTGTACAAGAAATTAAAACAACCAACAATGCACCATCCTTAAATCAGGTAGTAGGTATTATTATAGGATCACCCGAATTTCAAAGAAAATAAAAAAAATATTTATGGATAGAAGAATATTTATGCGCAATGGGGCATTGGCCTTATTTGTAGCAGGCATTGGCGGTGTTCCCAACTTTATTGCCAAAGCCGCCACAGCAGGCAACAAATTCATCAAACCCTTTCAAAAAAGAAAAACACTGGTGTGCATTTTTCAGCGGGGCGCAATGGATGGATTAATGGCTGTTAGCCCTTATGCAGATCCTAATTTAAAAATGATGCGGCCAACATTATATATGAGTCCGGCTAAAACCGAAGGCAGTATGATAGACTTAGATGGTTATTTTGCCTTACACCCATCCTTACAAGCCTTTGCGCCTTTATTCCAAAATAAACAATTAGCCATTGCACATGGCGTAGGCAGCCCCAATCCCACCCGCAGTCATTTTGATGCACAGGATTTTATGGAAAGTGGTACACCTTTTAACAAAGGAACAGAGAGCGGCTGGTTAAACAGAGCCATTGGTTTAATGGGAAAACCTGCTACCCCGTTTAGTGCCGTAAGTATAACGAGTGCCTTACCCAGAAGTTTTTATGGCAGTAATGAAGCATTGGCTATTAGTAATTTAAACGATTTTGCCATTCAAATGCGGGGCAACCCATTGGCCGGTAAATTAGCTGTACATTCATTTGAAGCATTGTACGATAATACAAGTTCGCAATTGTTACAGAAAACCGGAAAAGAAAGTTTTGAAGCCATGAAGATGTTGAATGTAAATAACCTGAAACAATATGCGCCCAAAACCGGTATTGTTTATCCTAACTCAGCATTAGGGAATGCTTTAAAACAAATAGCTGTTTTGATAAAAATGGATGCAGGATTAGAAGTGGCTTTTGCTGAAAGCGGTGGTTGGGATACCCATGTAAACCAGGGAACTGAAAATGGAATTTTAGGCCGAAATCTGAAAGATTTTAGTGATAGCATTGCAGCCTTTTGGGAAGATATTGCCGCCTATCAGGAGGAAGTAACCCTTATGACCATGACTGAATTTGGCCGAACAGTGCATCAGAATGGTACCGGCGGAACCGATCATGGTAGAGCAAGTTGCCTTTTTGTTTTGGGGAATGATGTGCAGGGCGGAAAAGTTTACCACCAAATTAAAAGTTTGGTCAAAGAAGATTTGGAAGACCAGCGCGATTTACCAGTATCAACCGACTTTAGAAGTGTATTTAGCGCAGTAGCCAATACACACTTAAACATTCATCAAAACAATATTTTATTTCCTGAATGGGATGGTAACGGTATACCCATTATGCGTTACAGTTAATGCACATCTAAAAAAGTTTAAGCAATGCAACGGCTTATTGTTTATATTCCATAGGCGGATGCCTTTCAAATGGATACTGATTGGTATCAAAAATATAGCGATACGTAATCAGGCGGCGACTTTGTACAGCGCCTAAGCTTTTGTAGATATTAATCATTTTAGGATTCCAGTCGCCTGCCCACCCCATTTCGTAACTTTCATACCAGCCTTTTCCCTGCACCAGCAAAGCACTTTCATAAATTAAAAAACTATCAATGCCCAATGCCTGGTATTTGGGTATAACACCAAACGCCAGTCCGGTTAATTTTTTACAGGTACCGCGTTTTTTCATCCACAATAATTGCAGTTTTTGCCACCATCCAAATTTTCCTTTAAAAAATTTAAAATACTGGTTCACATCCGGAATATTAATAAACATGGCAATGGGCTCATTATTGTAATATGCAAACCATACCATCCGTGGATCCATAATAGGCTTCATACTTTGAAACAATTTTAATACCTGATCCTTGGTAATTTCTTTTGCTTCGCCGTGTTGTGCCCAGGCCTGATTGTACACTTCCGTAAAATCTGCAGCATATTTCTCCAATTCATTCAAATTTGCATGGTGGGCTTCGTATCCTTTTTTTGCTTTAAACTTTGCATGTCTTTCAGCAAATCTTGCCGGAAGCGGATCATCCACATTCATGGCATAATAATACTGATTATAATAATTTTGAAAACCATAATCCTCAAATAATTTTTGATAATAAGCCGGATTAAAACTTAAACCATACACCGGTTCTTTATCAAATCCTTCCACCAGTAAACCCCACCATTTGTTTCTGTCG
Organism: Hydrotalea sp. AMD; assembly: GCF_004100315.1. Classification (NCBI taxonomy): domain Bacteria; kingdom Pseudomonadati; phylum Bacteroidota; class Chitinophagia; order Chitinophagales; family Chitinophagaceae; genus Hydrotalea; species Hydrotalea sp. AMD. The sequence goes on from NZ_SCKY01000006.1 coordinate 211,932, forward strand.
CCAAAATTAATGGGGCCATCCATCGCCATCATCCCTTGTTGTTGTAGCCAGTTCTTAGCGGTGTTAAATAAAAAATTTGCAGCTTTCTGATTATCAATACAATCAAAAAAACCAATTCCACCAGTGGCAAAATCGGTTCCTTTGTTTACATATTTGGTATTGGTAAATGCAGCAATTCTGCCAATGGCTGTACCATCATCATCCAGTAAAATCCAACGTTGAATGGTACCATATTTAAACAATTTATTTTTCTGCTGATTAAATACTGCCTCCACTTCATGATTGAGGGGCTGTATATAATTCGGATTACCGGCATTCATGGCCACATTCACTTCTAAAAACGCTTTTATGTCTGCTCCTTTTTGTACTTGCTTTATTTGCATAAGAATTGCCTGTTTCTATCACAAACGAATATAGTTCATTACAAAGCTGTTTAAAAAATAAAACCAATTTAATATTGATTTGTAGATAGCAACACCAATGTACAAGCCTCTAAACATTGAATGTTTTTTTCTTTTGCCATTTGGCATAATTCCGGATTTTCTGCACCTGGATTAAAAATAATGCGTTTGGGATGTAGAGAAAAAATATAATCGTATAAAACTGTTTGAATAGCCGGATTAACATAAAGCGTTACCGTATCTACATTGCTTTCTGCAGGATGTGTTGTAATAATGGGCACCGCACCAATATGCCCCGGCTTATTACCAATGGCTATTACCGGGTGACCATGCTGTGTAAGCCGATCAACTGCCAGATAACTATACCTTGCCGGATTTTCAGAAGCACCTATTACCACCGTTTTTTTCATACCCTATAAAATTAATGAACTGCAAAGTTACAGTAAGGTTGCCATCTAAGCCATAATACAGTATATCTGATAAACAATACGCAGCAATTACCAGAACTAATTCTCAATGAAAGCATATTAAAATCGTAGTAACTGCCGGTTAATAATTTTTACCGAAGAACCTTCGGCCAGAAATACAGATTGCGGTGCTTGCGATAAAACCGGTGTAAAAGCTGCTCCGTACAATGCCGCTGCATTACAATGAATTTTATAAGCTTGAACAGGATAAATTTGCCAGGATGGATGTATTACCTGATAAGCAGATGTAACCTGAGCGGCTCGTTTGGTATACACATAAAAATTTTATGTAATAAAACTTGATTTAGAATTCGGAAAAGCCCAACAGGGCGTCGCATCAACATTTACATGTATTCCATTCCATTCATTTGCAAGTTTCCATTCATAGCGAATCAGTATGTTTTTATCATTGCTTTGTATGGTGTGGCGCATTAGGGGGTAATGGTAATGTTCGCTGTACATTAATCGGGCAACATAAGTAATCATTCTTTTAGGAACAATTTCATTAATGAATACTACTCTGCTCTTCCAGGTTATTCCCTTTTTTAAAACGAACATAAAAACGCAGGTTAAATTCTTCGAATTGCCGATAAAAAGAGATGGATATACCTTTTAAAGCAGTATTTGTAAAATAAAAGCCCACCAAACTTACATAGGTATTTCCTTCAAAATAATCCAATTTAGTACCGGGCGGTACATGCGGTATTAAAATTTCAGGTGAAACAATATAGTTACAAAAAATCAGGTACTTCTATTCTGTACTTAAAAAAATGCTTTCACTTTCAATCATAATTACTATAACAGAATGCAACACCTGAGGTTGAATACTGCAGAAAAAATAGATGAACACACCTTGAATCCTGTTTCATTTTAAAAAAAAATAATAAAATATTTTATTGTTGTCCGACTAAAATTGTAAAATAATGGTTCAAACCCTTTACAGAACCATATTTCAGCCGATTTCAAAAGATGGGGTACTCCCTCCAATTTTGAAACAACCATTTTTTAGCCTGTAATTCTTTACAGCAAAGGATTACAGCGATTTTTAAGTTAAGTTTTGCCGGACAATAATAAAAATATTTATCTCTTTTTATAGAAAGAATGCAATTTTATAAAAGATATTATTTAACTTTCGTATCAAATTATTTCACCATTACACAAACACACCTATTATGGCAAAAGCAAGCAAAAAAAAGATAGCGCCCAAAAAAGCAGTTGCTAAAAAGGCAACCCCCAAAAAGGTACTAAAAAAAGCTGCTCCTAAAAAAGTAGTTGCTAAAAAGTCAGTAAAAAAAGCTGCTCTTAAAAAGGTTGTTAAGAAAGCTACTCCCAAAAAAGCGGTGAAGAAAGCCGCTCCTAAAAAAGCAGTTGCTAAAAAAGCCACACCTAAAAAGTCAGTAAAAAAAGCTACTGCTCCTGTTGCAGCACCTACAGTAGTTCAGGAAATGGCAATGCCAATGGTAGAAGTAAGCCATACAGAAGCGAGCGAAAATAACACGCCCACTGCCGGCGCTTAATTCTAAACATTGCAACTAAAAATCAGTAAGCCTTCTCCTTAAATGGGAGACGGCTTTTTTATTGTAACCTAAACCTGAAAATGAATACCGCTGAGGTTTTACAGATTATAATTTAAAAAACTAATATGCATTAACCAAAGAATTATTTTCACACCAATGAAATCGCCATCCATCAATCGATTTACTTTTCATTGAGCTTATTCAATATCTTTAATTCACAAAACAACTGCCATGAATAAAATAATTAGCATATTTCTGCTATGCTGTTGTATACAACAGGCCTCTGCACAAAACAATGGTACCATCGCGGCCAAAACAGCGCACATGAAAGCCTATAATGGGTTCTTCCCTTTTTGGTGGGATGATGCAACCGGAAAAATATGGATGCTGGTTGATAAATCTGACACACAATTTTTATATGTAAACAGTTTGCCTGCAGGCATTGGTTCCAATGATTTGGGCTTTGACCGAGGGCTGATTGGCAATTCAAGAATTGTATCTTTCACCAAAGCAGGAAAAAAATTATTACTCATACAACCCAATGAGGCTTATAGGGCAACAACTAATGATAAAAATGAGCAACGAGCTGTTGCAGAATCGTTTGCACAATCTGTCTTAGGCAGTTTTGATATTGCAGCACAGGATGGCAATCAATATTTAATTGATGTAACCCCATTCTTATTACGCGATGCACAAGGTGTTGCTGCTAAAATAAAAGAAATGAAGCAGGGCACTTATCAGTTTAATGAAAGCCGATCGGCCATTTACTTACCCAACACAAAAAATTTTCCGCTGAATACTGAATTAGAAGCTACCATTACATTTACCGGTGGTGATGATGCAGGAAAAATGATTACCTCAGTTACCCCATCGAAAGAGGCTATTACCGTTAGAATGCACCATTCATTTGTACAATTACCCGATCATGGTTATACACCAAGGCGCTACGATATTCGCAGCGGCTATTTTGGAATGAGTTATTACGATTTTAGTAGTCCCTTTTCTGAACAAATTCAACAAATGTTTATTAACAGGCACCGGCTCATCAAAAAATATCCCAATCAGGCAATCAGCGAACCGGTAAACCCCATTATTTATTATGTAGATAATGGAACACCGGAACCCATTCGTTCCGCATTAATAGAAGGCGCTTCTTGGTGGAATGAAGCCTTTGAAGCCGCTGGTTTTAAAAACGCATTCCAAGTAAAAGTATTACCCGATTCGGCTGATCCGATGGATATTCGTTACAATGTTATTAATTGGGTACACCGCTCTACTCGAGGCTGGAGCTATGGCGCTTCTATTACCGACCCCAGAACCGGAGAAATTATAAAAGGACAGGTAACCTTAGGTTCTTTGCGTGTTCGGCAGGATTATTTAATTTATACTGCATTGCTTTCACCTTTTTCAACCACACAACCCGTTTCCTCTGTTATGCAAGCCACAGCCCTGCAGCGTTTACGGCAATTGGCCGCACATGAAGTTGGCCATACTTTGGGCTTACAACACAATTACGCTTCCAGCTACAACAACCGCGCTTCTGTAATGGATTATCCGCATCCCGATGTTTTTGTAAACAATAACAATGAAATTGATTTTTCAACCGCTTATACCAATGGCATTGGTGAATGGGATAAAAGGGCCATTACTTATGGATATGCCCAATTTAAACCCGGAACAAACGAACCTCGGGCATTAGATAGTATTTTAAAGAAGAATACAAAAGATGGTATTTTATTTATTGCCGATATGGATGCCCGTGCTACCGGAGGAATGCACCCTTATGCACATTTATGGGATAATGGAAAAGATGCGGTTGATGAATTGAATACATTGTTGAAAGTTAGAGCAAAAGCACTTGATAACTTTTCACAGCAAGCCATAACCGTTGGAACACCTTTGGCTAAATTAGAAGACGCATTGGTACCCTTATACAATTTTCATCGTTACCAATTAGAAGCCGTTTGTAAATTAATTGGCGGAATGAATTACAGTTATTCAGTTAGAGGTGATGCGTTACAACAAAAACCGGATATATTACCAATGGAAGTGCAACAAAAAGCATTGAATGGTGCATTGCAATGCTTATCGCCCAATGTATTAACGCTATCTAATCAAATTATTCAATTAATACCACCGCGTCCGCCCATGTATTACAATGTGGGTGAGTTATTTGAGAAAAGAACTGCGCCGGCGTTTGATGCATTATCGGCTGCAGAAGCCCTGGTAAATTTTGAGATGGGTTTTTTATTCAACCCCGAACGTGCCAATAGATTGGTAGAAAACAAAGCTATTGCGCATACGCTGGGTTGGGATGATGTATTGGATGCCATTATACAACAAACTTGGAAGGAACCCTTATCAAAAGATTTGGCTCTACAGATACAACTGCAAACACAACAACAGGTAATTAGCTGGCTACTGAATTTGTATCAGGATAAAAAAGCCAATTATGCGGTAAAAGCCATTTGTTACAGCAGGTTAACCGATTTAAAAAAATGGGCTGCCAGGCAAATTGCAGCGAGGCCAAGCTTAGCAGCACACTACAGCTATGCAGTTGAACGAGTAGAACATCCTGAAAAAATGCAACTGCCACAACCGGTTGAACCGCCACCAGGCGCCCCTATTGGGTGTAGTTGGGAGTAAGATTATTAAAAAAAGTGAAAAAATGCTATACTTTGTAATCATAGATATTTAATAAGTAATCAATACCATTTAATAAGTAATCAATACAAAACATATGATAAAGTAAAACACAATTATGCAAACAAAGCTTTTTTATCAATTGAATTTAAAAAATGATTGTACCTGCAAAAATGAGCTTACAAAAAGAGAAATGTTTGCTTGTTTTAAAAATCTTATAAAAGTATTATAAATATTTTCATCTGGCATAGGGTCCATTTTACGAAGTTCAATAAAAATTCTCCTTTTAGGTATAGTAAACCCGGTTTCAATATCTACCATTTTATTGAAGATAATTTCTATTTTGAAAAGCTTCATTTTCATTAGGTTATCCATATAGTTAGAAAAACTATATGGAATATTTCTCATAAATGAATCATAATATAAATAAAATGAATCAAAAGAATTTTCCCCTTTGTAATTATCAAAATGCACATATTTTTCCAGCAAAATGTTATTTCCATAGTGTATCGTAGCATATAAGTATGAACTATCCTTTGCCAGTGAATCTTTAAAATTATTTATCTGTCCGTAATGTGCATTTACTCTTAAAAACGAGTCAACCGGATAATAAACTCCATGAGAAGTATCATAAATAGAAGAAAAATAATACCCCAAAGAATCAAAATTCCTGAATAAAAAATAACGTTCAGAATTAAATATTTTTGCATTATTTTGGAAATTATATACTGGTTTAAGTTTATACAAAGTATAATTTTCTAATTTAAAAACTGAAATAGTATCATTAAAGTTTATATATTTAATTGAATTGAGACTATCTTTATTGGTTACATATATATCATAATAATCTATTATTTGAAAACCTGTAATCTTCCTATTTACCGAAGAATGAAAGCAATCAATTTTTGTATTTAAACTAAGTAACATTATAATTAATGTATATAATTTATTCATCTTTTAAAAATAAAACAACTCAAAAATTTATTTATGGTTTTGCAGGCCAACCAATGATTGTGGAATTATAATTAACACTTTGATCCAGTAAATTAGGAAGAGTACAATTACAAATTGGATGATAAGTAACATTAAAATCAAGTGACATACCCGCATATAAAACATTAGGGGTACCTGCTACAAACGAGGGGGTGCCAACTCCCTGATTAAATGATACCGCTCCACCAATTGGATTGCCGACCATTGTAATATTTTGATGTGTTAACGACTCCCAATTCCAAACATTACTTTGCTTATCTACTAATTTCACAATACCTGATTCTGAAGAAATTAGTTGAAAAGTGGGATTTGTAAGTATCACCCATTGCATAATTTTAGATTTCCGAAAGTCATCAACATCTCCAACCTGTGTAGAAACTGTATAGGAAGCTGTCGTAGAGTTTGAAACCAAATCAGTAAAAATCATAGCGCAATTTTCTGCACAATTAATATCATCAAGATAACCTGAACTGCCATCCATATTTATAATATCACCCAAATTTATGGTAAACTGGTAACTGCATTGGGGCATAACCCCAACTACTACGCTACCATCTGAATTAGAATATGCCCATGTATAATCCCAGCAAATATATGATATTATTAATCCGTTATTGGCAATATTATTTGTTGAAAGCTGCATTGATTTTTCAAGATCACTTAACAATTGTATATTTTTATTGGATGCACTAAATAAGCCCAAAAGTGTAGATGCAGAAAAAATAGTAGCTCCCTTGTTTCCATATTTCTGAACATAAGGCTGTGTATTATTTTTACTTACGATTTTGAATAAAATCTTATTATTACTGTATTTGTAAAAAAATATCAATGCATTAGTATTATTTTCCTCATTTATAACTGGAGTCACTAATGTATTAAATCCGTTTTGATTTTTTATGACAATTGAAATATCCCAAATGGGTATACCATATTTTTTAATTATACTGGATATATTATGTACTTTTTCATAGCTGTTAAATGAAAATATAACCAGATCTAATAAATTAACATCAGTTAATTTTCCATTTATTTTTTTAAATAATTCAAGTTTCCTATTTTAAACGATTGCTTTTACTTGAAAAGCTAAAACGAATAGTAATATTTTAAGTAAGAATCCATCTTTAGTGACTGCGTGAATAGAATGGGGTGTCATTTCTACAATTTCACTAATAGTGGTTTCTATACGTTTTCTCATTGCATTTTTAATAAAAGCATGATAAGGTTTATCTGGTTTTTTACTGTTTGATTTTCTGCATATTTTTAACTCTATCAGCTCAGTTTCTTTATATAATTCTTCTAATTCATATGCTGTATAGGCACTGTCTCCAAATAAAGAGCTCTCTGGCAGCAAATCCATAAACATTTTCTGCAAGGCTTCTACATCATGTTCGCTACCAGGTGAAAAACAAATTTCAACCGGTATACCATTTTTGGTTGTAATCAACTGTACCTTTACCCCATAAAAATATTCCCTTTTA